>JAHFEW010000065.1 GCA_023248215.1 Nitrospira sp. | reverse complement strand
GATTTGATGAATAGAGCACATGGCGGGCCCTCATAATCGGGCGTTTGAAACGGATAGGTCGGACTTGGTATTCTCCCACATCGAACAGGGGATGTAGCACCATGACTCAATCACTCTATCGCAAGGTCATGTCTCTTGAGGTGCTGCCGGATTCGACGGACTGTGGGAATCTTCATGCGTGAGGACTTGCTCTTGAAAGATCGCGGGTAGGTATGGCCTCATTCCTGCTCCGGGTCACCCAAGGAAGTCTCTGGCATTTAGTCTGGGTCGCCGTTGTTCTTTCCTGTCTCCTAAGCCTTCTCTTCAGTCACCTCATTCACGGACACATTACCTGGGACTATCCCTTTACAGCCGGCCTCATTTCACTCGTCGTGTCGTCAGTCGTGGTGTTGCTCATCAAGCGTATGCGCGAGCTGGAGCGCGAGTTGGCGGAGACAGCGCATGACCGCGCGCAGGACCTTGCGGCGCGGGCCCAAGCCGAAGAGGCCTTGCGACAGAGTGAAGAGCGGTTCCGAGGATTTATGGACCATAGTCCCGCGATCGCGTGGATGAAGGATGACGGAGGCCACATGGTCTATGTCAATCAGATCTTCGCGCGCCAATTTCAGATGAGTCCTGAGCAGTGCCTGGGGCGGACGGACTTCGAGATCTTTCCTCACGAGGTTGCTCGACGGTTTCAGGAACATGATCAGGCGGTACTGGCTGAAGGGCTTCCGAAGGAGTTCGTGGAAATCGCGCCGGATCCGGATGGCACCATGCGCGACTGGTGGTCGTTCAAATTTCCATTTCAGGATCGCGCCGGGAAGCGTTATGTCGGCGGGGTCGCGATCGACGTGACGGACCGCAAACGAACGGAAGCGGCCTTGCAAGTGAGTGAGGAGCGGCTGCGTCTCGCGCTCGGAGCGGCGCAACTTGGCATTTGGGATTGGGACATCCGCGCGAATGCCGTGCAATGGTCGGACAATGTGCATGCCATCTTTGGCCTGTCCCGCGAAGCTTTTTCAGGGACCTATGAGGCCTATCTGAATTTGATCCATCCCCAGGACCGCGACCGGTTGCTCCAGGCCATTACTCACTCGGTTGAGGCGAATGCAGGCTACCGGATCGAACATCGCATCGTCTGGCCGGATGGGACGGTGCATTGGGTGGCCTGCCGGGGCGATGTGCTGCGCGACGCCGACGGCGTACCCCTTCGCATGTTGGGCACCGTCGTGGATGTGACGGCTCGGAAAGAGATGGAACTGAAACTGTCGGGCAGTGAAGCGCAGTTGCGGGCCATTCTCGATCACAGCCCCGCGCTCATTTTCCTCAAGGACCTGGAAGGACGGTACCTCGACGTCAATCGGCAGTTTGAGCAGACCTTCAACCTCACCCGCGAACACATTATCGGCAGGACGGATGCGGAGTTGTTTGCTGCTTCGCAGGCCGCTGTCTTTCGGGCGAACGACCGCCTGGTGCTTGAGGCGAAACGCCCGCTCCAGTTTGAGGAGGTGGCGTTCCACGAGGATGGCCCGCACACCAGCATCGTCTTTAAATTCCCCCTCATGAATCTCGACGGGATCCCTTACGGGGTCGGCGGGGTCGCCAGCGACATCACCGACCGCAAACAGGCCGAAGAGGCCTTAGCCCTGGCGTGGGATCAGGCCATGGAAGCGGCGAGACTTAAGTCGGAGTTCCTGGCAACGATGAGTCATGAAATCCGGACTCCGATGAACGGTGTGATCGGGATGACCGGGCTTCTTCTCGAGACCGCACTGACCGCGGAGCAGCGGGAATATGTCGAGACCGTCCGGAACTGCGGCGACTACCTCCTCATGATCATTAACGACATTCTGGACTTCTCAAAAATCGATGCCGGACGACTGACCTTAGAGCAGCTCGACTTTGATCTCCGAGTTCTGATCGAGGACACGCTGGATCTGGTCGCGGAGCAGGCCCAACGCAAAGGCCTCGATCTGGTGGGACTCATCGATGCGGCAGTGCCCTCGGCCGTATGCGGGGATCCCGGCCGCTTGCGGCAGGTGCTCACCAACCTGCTTGGCAATGCGATCAAGTTCACTGATCAGGGGGAAGTGGTGCTGCGGATGACTGTCCTCCAGGATGCGAAAGACCATGTGGTTGTGCGCGGCGAGGTGACGGATACGGGGATCGGGATCAGTCAGGAAGGGCAGGCCAGACTGTTCCAGACCTTCAGCCAAGTAGACAGCTCGAGCACGCGAAAGTATGGAGGCACAGGCCTGGGCCTCGCCATCTGCAAACGCCTGACGGAACTCATGGGCGGTGAAATCGGAGTGGAGAGCGCCCGCGGCAAGGGGAGCCGCTTCTGGTTCACGGTTCAGCTGGCGAAGGGTTCTGCAGTGGGGGTGAAAGGGACGGAGCTGCTGCCCCCACTCGATGGTCGGCGGGTCTGCCTGATTGGGAAGGCGGGGTCGAGTCAGACGCTCCTGGAACAATCCATCACTGAGCGAGGGATGCAGAGAACCACGGTGAAGGATGGGGGAGAGGCCCTGACCCTCATGCGCGGCGCTGCCTTGGAGGGGAAGCCCTACGACCTTGCCGTTCTTGAGGAGCAACAGTCTGGGGTTGAGGGAATCGTCCTTGCTCAGGCCATGAAGGGTGATCCCGTCCTGCGGAACATTCCGGTGATCGTCGTGACGTCCTTCGGCCAACGGGGTGATGCCAAAGCGGCCCAGGAGGCCGGTGTGGCAGCGTATCTGACCAGACCGATTCATCAGTCCGCTCTCTGGCATTGTCTGGCGACCGTGCTCGCTCCAGCATCGGACCAACCGGTGGTTCGGGAAGGCCTCGGCCGGCCGCTTATTACCCGCCATAGTCTTCAGGAACAGACTGATCGTGAACGCCCGCGTGTGCTGGTGGTGGACGATCAGGAGATCAACCAGGTCGTCGCGGTGTCCCTGCTGGAACGGTTGGGGTGCCTGGTCGATGTGGCGGGAAGCGGGCAAGCGGCCATCGCGGCCTTGAAGACGACGCCATATGACCTGCTCCTCATGGACTGCCAGATGCCCGATCTGGATGGATATCAGGCTGCCGCCATGATTCGCCAGAGTGAAGGCCAGGGGGCACTGGTGCCCATTGTGGCGATGACGGGCCTCGCACAAGCCGGTGATCGAGAGAAATGTGTGGCGGCCGGGATGGATGACTACCTCACCAAGCCCCTGCAATTCAGCCTGCTTGAAGCGATGCTACGACGATGGGTCAAGAAGGCCATCGGCCGAAGTCGTTGAATTCCATCATCCCTTCTTGTCGTCCGCAAGTCAGTCTATTTGGTGCTCTGTTGCAGGGACCACAACACCCCATGACCTGCATCGGTTATGCACGAGGGGGGCAGGTCCACCGGATGGGTGGAACGTGGTACGGCTGCCAGGAGGGAGACTTATGGAACGTCTGAAAAATAAAATTGCGATTGTGACCGGCAGCAGCAGCGGCATAGGCAAGGCCATGGCAGTACGGTTTGCCCAAGAAGGAGCGACGGTGGTGGTGGCAGCCCGGCGGTTCTATAAATGTGAAGAAACGGTGGCACAGATTCAGGCCGCCGGTGGGACTGCTGTGCCCCTGCAAACCGACGTCGCCGATGAGTGTCAGGTGGAGCAGCTCATGGCCGAAACGGTTCGGCGTTTTCAGCGCATCGATATTCTGGTGAACAATGCCGGGATCTTTGGGGGCCGCCGGCTTGCGGAGACCAGCACCGAGGCATTCGACGAGGTCATGAACACGAATGTTCGCGGCACGTTTTTCTGTTGTCGGGCCGGGTTCACGCAGATGAAGAAGCAGGGAGGCGGAACGATCATCAACATGTCGAGTGTGGCCGGCGTGCAGGCTTGGAGCGGGACCGGGACGTACAGCGCGTCCAAACATGCGATCCTGGCGCTGAGCAAGTCGCTCGCGGACGAAGGCCGCGCGTACCACATCAAAGTGAGCGCGATCTGTCCCGGTGGCGTGGCAGACGAGTTAGTGGATGGGACGGTCGACGAGCGGGCCCGCAGCGAAAAGATCGATCCCTTCGACATCGCCGAAACCGCGCTCTACCTCGCCTGTCTGGGACCTCAGGCGGTCGTGCATCAAATCGTGGTGGACCGGATCGGCGCGGATTGGTAACGGCCTGCACTCGACTTTCGTGAAGGGTGAGCAATCGGAATGCTCAATGTTCAGTGTTCAATGTTCAATTAAGGATGAACCTAATTGAAAATTGATCATTGAGAATTGAACATTTGCATCGAGATACGCTTCACGAGATACGGTATTTTCAGGATACGATCCGAGGATTTCGTATGTAAAGGCGGCGGCCTTTTTCAACATCCTGCTAAACCACCTTGGCGATCGAGTGTAAGGGTTTCGGCGGATGGATCAACAAGGGCGGGCCGAGCGGCAGAAGGGCCTTGCCGGTAAAGGCTTGGGTCAGGCTGCCGACGGCGTGGTAAAACGCCATGAGTCCCACCAGCAGGTGTCCCCATCCCGGTAATAGTTCGCTGATGAAATCCAGTTTGGCAAAGGTGGTGGCCAGAAAGGTGAGGGTAATGACCACGTGGAGGGCACTGAGCGTGAAGTTCCGATAGGCCGTCAGATAGACCATCACGGCGGAAAAGACCGTGTAGACCAGGTTGATTGGCGCATAGAGCACGTTGTCGAACTGCACCGTTGAACTCGCGCTCACGAGTTTGACAGTACAGAGCGTAAGCCAGAGGAATCCGTACATGGTCAGCGCGGTGCCGCCCAATTGTTCGTTGTAGCGAATGTCGGTGATGCCGGCCAAGAGCTGCACGACCCCGCCGAAGATCAGCGCGATCACCAAGGCTCCGACCATGTTCTTATGCGAGATCCAGCCCAGCTGCGCGACGCCCAACGTGAGGGCGCCCACCGCTAGGCCGAACAGGCCGATCGCCAGGACATCGATCCTTCGACTCTGATTATCTTCGATCATGGCGATTCGCCTCCGACTTGAGTTGTGTGGACGTGGTAGGGGCCTGATGCCGGCCCGTCCCAGAAAGGAACGGCGGCAAGCATGCAAGAGCGGCGCGGAAAAGGCAAGTGGGGAAAATGCCCCCTGACTCCTGGCTATCAGCCTCGGCCATTCGCTCTTCTCTTCCGGTGAGCGATGAGCCACGCTTCACGAAGGACGTGCGCAGGGGATCTGCTAGAGTCGCGGAGGGAATCCTTTGATCTGTTCAGGCGGTTTAGCGATTGGTCGACTCGGGAGGCCCCTCAGGCTTGTCTGATGGCGCGAGAAATGTTTTCAAGCGATTGGTCTGCAGCGGCTGGATAGACAGAAAATGGATGCCGCACTCCTTATCACGAACCCATCGCACCGCGGCGAGGTCCACGAGGATCGGCGGTTCGTCCAAGGAGATGAGGAGTCTCAATGAGAGGTAGGTATTGACCTGTAACGGTTCGGCACATTCCATTCGGCAGCCTTCAACCGATAGATCCACTAGGTTTCCTTCTCCGGCAGCGGCGGAGGTAGTCGAAAGGGACACTTGATAGTGAACTTTCAGGCGCATTGGTGCTCGACATCCTAACCTGACATGCATCAGGGCTCTGTATAGTGGAACGATGTTGGTACGGGTGACACATGCGGCGAATCTCTGATAAGTGCCCACCAGCGTTGTGACGCCCGCCTCGTCAGCATGTCACACATGACGAGCGACGAACGCGGAATGCGTTCGTGCCGGCCATGGAGACATAACATATGACTAGGGCGGACGCGATTAGGATAACGTCTCCGACCATTTGGAGCTAGGGATCTCCCTAGGGTATGGACCAGGTCTGTGCGCAGACTATCCTTCGATGCGGACTTCGCTTTCGACGCCCCGGTCTCCAAGCCTGCAAGGGAGCCCCCCTGGCCGGGTTGTGCGGTCTTGACTGTCACGTTCAGCGGAGGCCAAGCTGAATGGGAGGCTTCTTATGGAGCCTAGGGTGCCCCGCATAGCCTCTCTTCATTTCTCCATCGTTTCTGCAGTCGTACGTCCCTGTGCCCCTTTGGTCGTGATGCCGAGGGGGTGATTGCATTTCACCCGCCCAACAAGGAGGTTTCGCTATGAAAGCCTCGCTGTTTATAAGTCTTTTCATTTTGTCCGGAGCGATCTTCGCTGCCCTGGCATTCGGCAACCCGTCGATGCTGCCGCAACATCCGGGCTACCCGATGGGCAAGGCGATCGATCCGGTCAAGGGCCAGTCTCTCGCCAATGATCCGGGTCGCGCCAATGGGGGCGGGGATTCCGCGCTTGCCGAGGCGGCGGCCTTCGATGATAGCCATGTGTCGCAACAGTTATCGATCAATGATCAGAACGAGCGGCTGCTTGAAAAGCCCGGCGCCGGTCTCCTGCCGAAGGTGCAAGGCCCCAACATTGTGATCGACCCGCCGGTCAAGGAGGCGACCAAAATGCAAGCCTCGCCGCGATAGCGCGGTCCTGCTGATTCATGGCGCGAGAGGTTCCGCAGGGCATGGCCAACGATCCATGGATTCATGGACCGGGGGTAGGGTCCTGCGGCTCCTCTCGCCTCGTTTGATTTTCAACTCACCGCCTTTTAGAATGCCGCCACCCATCACGATCTGTTATGCCTACGAAGTCTCGCGTTCAAAAACCTTCACGCCGCACGAAACAGTCGTCCAAGCAGTCCGTCTCGCTTGCACGCGGCCAGAAGCAGCGATTTCAACAACGCCTGTTGAAATGGTACAAGCAGCACGGGCGCGACCTACCCTGGCGGAAGACATCCAACCCCTACCACATCCTGGTGTCGGAAGTGATGTTGCAGCAGACGCAAGTCGACCGCGTGATTCCGAAGTATCATGAGTTTTTGGAACGGTATCCTTCGTTTGAGGAGTTGGCTGGTGCGCCGGTTGCCGAGGTCAAGCAAACCTGGTACCCATTGGGGTACAACATTCGCCCGGAACGGCTGCATAGCATCGCCTGTGAAACGGTGGCCCGCTATGGGGGACAGTTGCCAAGCGACCCGGATGAATTATTGTCCTTCAAGGGTATCGGACGGTATACCGCCGGGGCGATTCGTTCCTTCGCGTTCAACGAAGATGCGCCTATCCTGGACACGAACGTGATCCGCGTGTTACATCGCGTTTTCATCGCTACGGGCGATCCGAAAACTCAGAAGGCTGCCTTGTGGGAACTCTCTGAAGCCTTGATTCCCCGCGGGAAGGGATATGATTTCAATCAGGCCATCATGGACTTCGGCGCCACGGTCTGCGCGGCTCGAGACCCCTATTGCCTCCTGTGTCCGATGAAAACGTTCTGCAAGACCTTTCCGTTCGAGCCGGCCGGGTAGCCGGCGTTGTTCGTCGTTCGCATCTCGTATCTCGCGAGAAATGGGAGTGGCAGCGTAGATCGAGTGGCCAAATGTTCAATGTTGAATGCTCAATGTTCAATCGGGAGATGGGCTCGTACCGAATGTCCAATGTTCAGCGTTCAATCGAGAATTGAGCATTGTGCATTGAACATTTTTAAGCAAGACGGGATACGCGTCACGGTTCACCATGAAGGTCATCGAGGTGGCGGCAGGGTTGATCGTTCATGAGGGACGCTATCTCATTGCGCGCCGGAAGACGGGTGTGCATCTCGGAGGTTTTTGGGAGTTTCCGGGCGGGAAGCGGGAAGTGGGCGAGACGTTGGAGGAGTGTCTGCATCGGGAGTTGTGGGAAGAGCTGAACGTTCGCATCGATCTCCCCACTCCCTTCCAGATTATACGACATGAATATCCCGAGAAAACTGTGGAACTGCATTTCTTCCGCTGCCGGATCGAGTCAGGCGAGGCGATCGCGCAGGATTGTGCGGAGCTTCGATGGGTCTATCCTCATGAGATGGCCGCCTTCGAGTTTCCTTCGGCCGACCAGGCCATCATTGCGGCGCTTCAGCAGGGGAGGGTGTAAGGGCGCATGAAAGTCGTCCTCGATATTGAAACGGTGCAGGCTCCGAGGGAGGAATGGGCTCGTTTGGCCGGGCGTCAGCTCGCGTCAGGGGAGGCAGTGTTTTCCAAAACAGGAGGAGACTTATTCGCGGTGGGGGAAGCTGAGGAGCAGCACCGACTGGATGAAGAGCTCTACGAAAAATCTTCGTTCGACGGGACCTTCAGCAAAATTGTCTGTATCGGCCTCCTGGAGTTTTCCGACAATCTCGAACCGCGAGGCGCGACATCCTGGTATGGGGGAAACGAGCAGGAATTGTTGCGCGGATTCTGGACCCACCTCGGGCAGCTGCGCCCATCGCTGTTCATTACCCACAACGGGCTCAATTTCGACCTGCCCTTTATCAAGAAGCGCTCGATCATCCACCAAGTGAAGCCGACCATGGAGATCAATCTGGCCAAGTTTCGGGCAGAACCGGTCTACGACACGATGGCTATCTGGAGTAATTGGGACAATCGCGGGTGGGTCAAGCTGGATGTCCTGGCGCGGGCGCTCAACGTGGAAAGCAAGTCGGGAAGCGGCTCCCAGGTGGCGCAGATGTGGGCCGAGGGGCAGGGCAAAGAGATCGCGCTGTACTGCCTGCAGGATACTTATGTGACCTATGGCTGCTATTGCCGCATGAACTTTCGGCAGCCGATCTCAAAAGAGGTAGTGCTGCTGAAGCCGGAATTGATCGATGTAGGTTGAGCGGGAACGGCGAGCGGTCAGCGAATAGTGAGTTCGGCCTTGTTGCGTTGGTCGCGTTTCGGCTGAGTCTGCTGGTTGGTTTTCACGGCCCGAAGTTCCTTGTCCCTCGTTTCCAACTGCGTGCGCATCGATTCTAAATCTCTCCGCAGCGCGCTGATCTTGGCATCTTTGCGGGCCATCGCTTGCCGTGCGTCCTGCAATTCTTGCAGGGTTTCGTTCAGTCGTTCATCCTGAGCGGGAGAGGCCTGCACCGTGGGCTTCGCCGCCGTCGGTTGTTGCGACGACGGTGCGTTCTTGGGAAGCTGCTCCTCTGCCGCGGAGGCGACCAGGACCCGCGCCGGCATGGACAGGACCCGTTGAGGCGCCGGTGCAACCATTCCCGCCGTCATCGTCGAAGCCGGTTCCGGCTTCTTGGCAAACACCCTGTAGTCGATAGCGAGCGACTTGAGCTGCCGGCCTTGGCCGATCGAGGGCAACACTTGCTCAATCTGCCCGGCTGATTCCGGAGCGATCGTCACGACGCGTGCCGGTCGTCCGCCGCCGAACAACGATGATTCGATTTTCGTGAGCGTGCCGTGGTGCTCGCTGAGGGTGAGATATAACCTTTCATTCCGAACGTAAAGGGTGCCCGCGGTGGGTTCAGAGCCTGACCCTGCCGATGAGGACAGACGGAAAGCGACCACATATTCGGGTTGCGCTTGAGACAACGCTTGGGCTAGCAGGGGAGCAAGATATCGAACGTCCTCATCGCTGAATACTCTCATCGGCTTGCTGCCATCCACGGGCAGATTGGACAAATCCGTTTGTGTCTCGGAGATCATGACGGCGCGCAACAGGCTATCCAGGGTTGGGGCATCGATGGCGCTGGGATGTGCGGCCTCAAATTCCCAATCGGCGACTTCTTCGAGCCGAACGGAACCGGAGGGTTGCGTTGCGGTTGACTGCTGAACGGTGGCGGAGGTGGACGAACAGCCTGCGGCCATAGCTCCCATCAGGGTCAACCCGAGAAGTCCGGAGGTCAGGGTACGTGTGAGGGGATCCTGGGAGCCGTGAATTCGCATGGTGGTCTTTCTTCTCGGCTGGTTGAGCGGCACGAACCGGGTCGGCGCGGCTTCATGACGAAGGCGCGTGGTGACAGAGAATCGGTGCTACCAGATGCCTAGGCCCATCATCACCACTCCGAGGGCCATCCATCCGAAGACGCCGACGGCGATGATGGTTTCCAGGCTCATGCCCCGCGGGGCCTCTTCTGTGCGACTCTGAACAATCTCTTTCTTCATGATGGGCGGTCCTCTGGGAGCAGGGTCGGTGGTTGATCAACGTGATGATTCGTGGTCGCGAGAATGGACCAAGCAAAGGCTATGCCCTGTTTCCATGGACTTACGGAGCAATGTTCGGCGTCCCCTGGAGGCGATGAGCGAGGGTGAGGCTGGGAACGATGCAGGAAAGCTCGTGGCGAAGGACGTTGTCTAAGCTATTGATGTTTCAAGGCAGAAAAGTCACTCCGTTGAAATGGTAGGTGGCGGTGACGTCCGGTGCGGAACCGACGATGGGCGAGGCCAGACGAAGTGGAGGCCCCCGGATAGGCTGTCAGTCTGACGATGGCTGCGTCTAAAAATTGGCGACGGCTGTTCAGGACTGGGCAACCATGTCCACGCCGGCCTGCGGTGCTCGGCATGCTGCGGTCGCGCCGCGTGAGAGATGCCGACCTTGGAGGCGAGTCCGGGGCCATGCTGTGCGGGTGACAGGAACGATTCACGACAGGACTGCGGTGGAATCACGCCGTCCCATGAGTACGGCGGCGCTCGCATCGAGGATGGTGATGGGTTGAATGCTGCCGAGTGAGGCCGGGGCGTCGTTCTTGTTCCAGATCACAGTAATGTTGGTATCGGTGCGTCCCATCCATTGATCGGGGGACCGTTTCGAGTCGCCTTCGACCATGACCGGGAGCGTTTGTCCGATCAGCTCCCGATTGAGGCGGGCCGTGATCGGTCGCTGCAAGTCCACCAGCCGGCTGACTCGTTCGCCCTTGACCTCTTCCGGGATATCGTCCGGGAACTTGCGCGCCGCGATGGTGTTTTTCCGCTCGGAATACTTGAATACATAGGCGGAGTGATAGTGCACCTCCTGCACGACCCGATAGGTATCGAGAAACTCTTCCTCGGTTTCCGAGCAAAAGCCGCAAATAATATCGGTGGTGAGGGCGATTCCGGGATGCCGGCGACGAACGTTCGCGGCCAGGTGGAGATAGTCCTTTCGACAGTAGGTGCGGTTCATCAGTTCGAGGATGCGGTCATTGCCGGACTGCAAAGGCAGGTGAATGTGCTTGCAGATGTTCGGATGGCCTGCGACGGCGTCCAGCAACGCGGCGGGAAAGTCTTTCGGGTGCGGGGAGGTAAAGCGGACCCGTTGGACTCCCGGCACCTCGGCCACGGCGAGGATCAGGCGGGCAAAGTCCCAGTCGTCGTGCCGGTAGGAATTGACGTTCTGTCCGAGCAGCGTGATCTGCGTATGGCCGGCCTCGACCGAGGCCTCGACCTCGCGGAGCACACCTTCGGGATCGCGTGAACGCTCGCGTCCCCGCGTGTAGGGCACCACACAGAAGCTGCAGAAGTTGTCGCACCCGCGCATGATGGCGATCCAGGCATTGATGCCGCCGTCGCGCTCCGGAAGGATATCGTCGTAGGTTTCATATTCGGATAGATCGACGGCCAGTCCGCGTCGTGCCAGTCCCTGCTCCTCGGCATTCAGCGCATTCGTCAGTAGTCCAGGCAATTGGCGGTATCCGTCTGGGCCCACGAGGACATCCACGAGCGGCTGTTTCTCGGTCAACTCTTCCTTGAGGTTTTGCGCCATGCATCCGAGCACGCCGACGACCAGCGGGCGCTGTTCCTTCACGGCTTTGAGTTCGGCGAGGTGCCCGTAGACCTTGTTGTGGGCATTCTCGCGAATGGCGCAGGTGTTCATGAGCATGACATCGGCCCGTTCGCGGTCCTCGGTAAACTCGAACCCCGCCTTGCGGAGCAACGACCGGACGAGTTCAGAGTCGTACTCGTTCATCTGACAACCGAAGGTTTCAATATGGACGGTATGGGGCTTGTTGGGTTGTTTCATAGTAGTGGCCGGTGCGAGGGCGCAAGGACGGTGGCGACCGGGTGACCATAGGCCAAGCCGTCCATGATGCCGGTAATGGTGACATTGTGGATCGAGCCGGCCTCGACGGCACCGGCGGCGACGGCCACACGCGTAAAGTTGGCCGTGGTGCCGGTGCGAAACCCGTCGCGTTCACCCTGCTCGAACAGGACCGGGACGGTGCGGCCGATCTGCCCCTGATAAAAGCCGAGCGTCTTGGTCCGTGACAGTTCCGCCAGCTGCTTGCTGCGCTGCCGGATGACCGGCGGTGGGATCGGCTGATCCAGGCGGGCCGCGGCAGTGCCTGGTCGGGATGAATAGCTGAACACATGGAAATAGGAGAAGGGGAGCCGCTCCGCCGTCGTGAGCGTGTTAGCAAAGGCATTCTCGTCTTCACCGGGAAAGCCGACCATGAGATCCGTGCCCAAGCCGAGATCCGGCATCAACGCCAGGGCCTGCTTAACCAGCTCCTCATACTCACGGACGCCATATCGACGGTTCATCGCCTGCAAGATCCCGTCGTCGCCGCTCTGCAGGGGAAGATGCAGGTAATGACAAAGCTTCGTCGAGGCAGCCATCTGTTCCAGCAACGCAGGGGGAACCGTTGTGGGCTCGATGGAGGAAATCCTAATGCGAGTGACGTCGGGAATCGCTTCGAGTTCTCGCAATAAATCGACCAGGGCCGCTCCCTTATAGTCGTACTGGCCGATGTTCACGCCGGTGAGGACGAGTTCTCGATAGCCGTGGGCGGCGAGGTCCCGAGCTTCCCGCAACACATCATCGAGTGTGCGGCTGCGTTCGCGTCCCCGGGCGAACGGAATGAGGCAAAAGCTGCACATGAAATCGCATCCGTCCTGAATCTTCAGCAGGGCGCGGGTCGAGTCCGAATAGGCGGTGCCGGGCAGGACGAAGTCTTCCCGATCGATCGTGCGGCTATGACGGAGTTCAGGCTCCGGCTGTTTTTGGAGCTTGGCCGGGGCCGGAAGATAGTCCGGCAGATTCATTTTGAACTGCGTGCCCACAATCAGGTCGATCCCGGGGACCTTCTGTAGCTGCGTCGCCCCGGTTTGGGCATAGCAGCCCGTGACCGCGACAAAGGCATGGGGAGAATGGCGCAACGTTTTGCGTACCGCATAACGGCAATCTTTTTCGGCGTTCTCCGTGACGGAGCAGGTATTCAAAACCAGCAGGTCCGTCTCTTCTCCGAACTCCACCAGCCGGTAACCCTGGCGTTTCAGGTTATCGGCCAACATGGAGGTCTCTGATTGGCTGAGGCGACAGCCCAATGTATGGAATGATGCGCGTGGCGTCCTGATCGACATGGTGCGCGATTATAAGAGCGGGAACGTTCGCTCGGCAAGGTGACCAGGACAGAAAAGATGAGGTGCCGTCTTGATCGAGCTATAGGTGAGTGGTAGCATAAACGAAATTGCCCGAGACATGGAGTCTGTCGGACCTCGGAGCCATGACGAACCATCGCTTTCTTGCCAGTCTTCTCCTCGCGTTTCTGCTCTTGCTCCCGACCGCTGCCGGTTGGTCGAAGGAGGCCCTTCCCCTCGAGCCGGATTTGAGCAGCCGCCTCGACGAACTGTACGACCAGGAGGCCCGGTTATTCATTATGCTCTACTCGCTCAAGGGTGACGGGAAGGTTGATTACATTACCGGTCGTCTGGTGCAGGACTATACCCGAAGCAACTACGGCAACCCGGTCTACTACACCGAGCAATATCCGCTGTTCTATTGGTGGAACCACACGATGTTTAACGACCCGGATCAGGACGGGGTCAACGGAAACGAACGAGTCTACCAGGAGGACATCGAGTTCGACATTGCGCGGTACAAACCCTGCGTCTTCAATGGACAGCCCTGCTGAGTCCGGACGCTTTCTGACAAGGCTTCAAACCCTCTTTCGTATCTCGTGAAGCGTATCTCATTTCTCTGGCCTGGTGCCAGCCGTTCGTCGGCAAGCCTTACCTCTACCGCTCACTCGAACACCAGTACCGGGCATTGTGCTTGATGCAGCACCGCATGACAAACGCTGCCCAGGACGAAACGGGTAATGCCTTGCCTGCCGCGCGAACCCACCATGATCAGGTCCGTTTTCAGTTTCTCCGCCTCATGCAGAATCATTGTCGAAGGAGTGCCCAGGACGCTGGTACTGCGGGTTGTATGTCCGAGCGCACGAAGCTGGGTTGCCACATCCTCTACGAACTCGCGGGCATGTTGCAGGGCTTGGGCTTCCAGTTTTTCTGCGGCGGTGTTGTCCACGGGCCATGGGGGGCGTGTCGGCGGCAGGACGGTCAGCAGGGTCACATTCACCGGCTGTTCAAAGGGTTGTTTCTGGAGAAATCGTAAGGCTGTCTCGGCGTCAGACTGCCCTTGCAGCGGCAGCAAGACCTGCTTCAGGTCCCGGAGGGGGCCCTTCACAATCAGTTTGGCGCAAGAGGCAAAGTTCGTGACGCGATGGGACACGCTGCCGAATAGCCGTTCTTTGACCGGCCCAAGACCCCTCGCCCCCATCACGATGAGGTCCACATGGCGGGACTCGGCCGTGGTGACGATAACTTCCGCCGGTGAGCCCACCTCCAGCCGCTTGGTAACGGAGCCGCTGTGGGAAGGCAGTAGCGACTGAATGCGAGTCAGCAAGCGATCGCCGTCCTCCTTCATGCTCCGTTCTAATTGAGCATAGAGTTCCTGGGCCACTTCGGGCACCATCATGGGATAGGCCGGTCTAGGGGCGTCAACGACATGGAGGAGGGTCAGTTGATCCGCGCGCCGCAGAAATTTCAGTGCTCGCACGGCTTCATAGGAATTGTCGGAGCCATCGACGGCCAAGAGGGTGTTCATGGTATGGACTCCTTTGCTTCATTCGTTCCGGGCCGGGAGATAACGTTGGAACCAGCGGAGCGCCTGGTCGGCGACCTGCTCAAGGGTTCCCGGTTCTTCGAACAGATGACTGGCTCCAGGGACGATCGTGAGCTTCTTAGGGCAGGTCAGCTGGGTGAGGGCTTCCCGATTCATGTCAATCACCGGTCCATCATCTCCTCCTACAAGCAGTAAAGTCGGTGCCAGCACCCGGCTTAGATAGGGCCCTGCCAGATCGGGCCGCCCGCCGCGGGACACAACCGCCTCCACAGCTTGAGGCTTGCGCGCTGCCGCTTGCAGCGCCGCGCCGGCTCCCGTGCTGGCGCCGAAGTAACCTACTGGTAGTCCGCTGGTTCGAGGGTGCTTGCTTAGCCAGTCTTGCGCGAATAGGAGCCGGTCCGCGAGGAGGTCGATGTCGAACACTTTCCGGTGGTCGTCCGCTTCGTCGGGTACGAGAAGATCCAGCAGCAAGGTCGCAAACCCTCCCACCTCCAGGTGACGGGCGACGAATTGGTTCCGTGGGCTGAAGCGCCCGCTGCCGCTGCCATGGGCAAAGGCGATGACGCCCTTAGGCTGTTCGGGGAGACCCAGAATTCCATCGAGTGATACCCCATCCTCGCTGATTCTGACCTGAAGAACGGTCTGTGATCCCATGGTGTGGGTTCGTATCTCTTTATCGCCCCATACTTCGATCGGCTGATTGCCGCGCAAGGCTGTAATCTGAAGGTGCGAACAATGATCACGAGAATCGTTAGTGACAGTCTGTCGGACAAAAGAAGATCAGGTAGACCGCGACCACGACTCCCACCAGCACAGCTCCGAGCAACAGCCACTGCGTTCGCGACATGTTTGATTCCTTTCTCGATGTGAGTCAGCAAGAGCAATGCCATACCTGAGAAAATCGTGAGGGGTAAGATGTGAAGGGTGAGGTGATGTCAGTCAATGGCTGTCCGCGAGGGATAATCAGTAGGCGTGGGTCTACGGAGTCATAGGGCCTTCAATGAGGGATTGTCGACTCACGCCTGACGCATCACGCTTTACGTTTTCTGTGGCGTTCCGCCACAGAGGGAGGCTGATGGCTGTAGCACGACACCCCCGTGAAGGCTTGGGAGCTGATGACGTATGGCTGATGGCCAGTGAAAAGCAGGGACTTTTACCCATTTGTCATCGGCTCTCAGCTCTTACCGATGGCATCGGCTTTGCTGATGTAGGGGGAAGAAGCTTCGAGTGGAGGTGTGATGGCAGATCGTCTCTTCACCAAGATCCTGGTGCCGGTGGATTTCTCTCCCTGCTCCGAAGAGGCCTTTCGGATTGCCCTATCATTTGCGAAATTGTTTCAGGCGGAGGTGCTTCTCCTCCACGTCGTCGATACGAAGAGTTTGGATGCGTTGAATCGGCTCGGGCTGGCCCTTCCGTCCGATGCCAAAAAACAGAAGAAACAATTGCACCATCAAGCTCGGCTGAATGCGCGGCAGCTGCTTGCCTGGGATGAGGCGAAAGAGGTAACAATTCGGAGGCTGCTGGCGGACGGCTGCCCCTTTGAGGAAATAGCACGAACGGCCAGGATGGAAGGAGTCGATTTGGTAGTGATGGGCAGTTATGGGGGAGCGCTCGGCGGTGTCGACAAGATTTTTTTCGGCAGCACGGCGGAGAAGGTGGTCCGAACGGCGGGCTGTCCTGTTCTGACCGTCCCGTTGCCGCCGAAACGGTCCAAGGTGCGGATGAACAAGAATACATAAGGAGGCCTACATGGTTGTGAAGAGAGTGCGGGAGGTGCTGAGCGGGGGACGGTTGTGGTTGGCGGCCTGTTTCGTCCTGGCGCTCTGTTCGCAGGGCGGGGCTCAAGCGGAGCAGCGGATCGAGGTAACGATCAAGGACTTTACTTTCCTCACCAAGCAGATTCCGCTCCGGCTGGGCGTCGCGACGGTGATCGCTATCACAAATCAGGATCAGGAGCGCCACGATTTCGGTTCGGCCATGTTCGACGGCGTTCAGGCGCGGGTCGAATCCGGTGGAATCGTCTCCTATGGCAAGGGCATCGGCGGGCTGTTTTTAGATGCGAAGAAAGCGGCCGTGATTCGATTCACCATGGAACGCCCGGGCCGGCATGAATTCCGTTGTTCCATCCATCCGAACATGAAAGGCGAACTGCTGCTCTTGAACGTGGAGGCGGTCTGAGTCATGGCGCCCCTGATCAAGCGAATTCTTTTCGCGACGGATTTCTCAGCTTGTGCGGAGCGAGCGATGGGGTATGCCGTGACTCTCGCGGCGGCGTGGAAGGCGGAGCTCTGTGTGATGACCGTCTTGGAACTCTATCCTGGGATGGACCCCGATTATACCGTCAATAAGATGTATCTGGATCATTTGCGGACTGAAGCGATTCGTCAGCTGGAAGCGGTTCAGTCGCGGCTGAAGGGAGACGGACAAGAGATCACGACGCGCATCGAGATCGGCATCCCAAGCCAGGCCGTTCAAACGGTTGCCCAAACCACTGCCGCGGACCTGTTGGTGGTGGGAACGCATGGCCGAACCGGACTCGATCATGTCTTGATCGGCAGCACTGCCGAGCGGGTCGTGCGTGTGGCGCCTTGCCCCGTTTTGGCGGTGAAGGCCGACAAGGGCGGCACGGGTACCACGGCAGTCGGGAGCATCAAACGGATCGTGGTTCCCATCGATCTCTCCAGTTGTTCGCTCGATGCGTTGGAATATGCCACGCAGTTTGCCAAACACATCGGGGCCTCGGTCACTATTCTCCATGCCATGGAACCGGTCGCCTATGGATTGGATTTCAGTTTGAGCCATGCAAAGGAATGGAAACGCCAGCGAGAATACCTGGAAGAACGCCTCACCGTACTGTCCGCCTGTCTGACGTCATTCGGGATCAACACCGATCATGTGCTCAAGCCAGGGATGCCGACTGATTCGATCACCTCCTACGTCACCCAGCATGGGTATGATTTGATGGTCATGGGAACCCACGGACGGCGCGGAATCTCTCATATCCTCGTCGGAAGCATCGCCGGCACCATGCTGCGTCATGCTCCCTGTCCGGTCCTCACGGTGCGTCAGTTCGATTTCGGTGTGGACTATCAACGCGTGGTTCCCCTGGGGGGCCCGTAACCACTCGGTCTATCGTAAAGGAGTCTCCCATGAAAACGTCAGGCAAGAAGCAGCCCGTTGGGAAGTCGAAGCCCCAAGTGGCAGGCCGGTCCGGGACGAGTACGATCGAGCTGCCAGACGGGATGTTGGAGCGTATCTCGCAGAAGGCCAATGAGCTGTGGCGGGAGCGTGGGTATCGTGAAGGGTATGCGCTCCAGGATTGGCTGGACGCAGAAGCGATGGTCATGGAGGAAATCCATGAAGCTCGCGAATGAACGGGTAGTCGGACGATCGGTTCCGGTCACCAAGGACCTGGATAGTGTGCTGACGAGACTTGATCGTCTCTCGATGGCGGCAGGCTTTGCCACGCAGCGCCGGATCGCATTCGGGCGGGCATTGCAGGTGTATGTCGAGCTGGGGATCCAAGCCCCCTTGTCGCCCTTGCCGGAAGAAGTCGAACTTGCCGATTTGCTGTTGTATGCCGACTTCTATCCGGAAGACGGCCAGCTGACCCTGATTGAGCAACTCCGCGACGTCATTACCGAGCATATCCCGGAAGAAGAACGGGTCTGGCTGGATCCGCTCAAGCACTCCTATATGGATCTGGTGGAACTGTTGCCGCAGGAGAGTGGAGCGGCGCGCCGGCGGGTGCGGTCGATCGGAAACGGGCGGGTCTATGAGATTCCGGCTGAAAGCCTGGGTCAGGACGAGCAGGCGGGGGAGGTGTTGTTCACACGTCTCGTTCGAGAACCCGGTGACCCGGAAAGCACTCTGGCCGTGGTCGCGGGGCCGGTACTGCTGCTGTCGGCGCAAGATGCCCGGGCGCTGTATGAGACCACTGCTCAAGAGCGTCGTGAAATGGAAGTTGTAGGCGGATCATTCGAACTCGGAGACTGGCCGGAATTCGCCAAACGGTTTGGACATCTGCTGTTGAAGAATTTTGCCCGGATGCGCTTGGCGGCGTTGCTGGATGCCGTGAGCGAGATTCGCTATCGGACGACAGACGGAGAGCCCTACTTCTACGTCATGGCGCTCTATGAGCATCAGGAGTTTTCGCATCTCACCGAGAACATGAGCGAGCTGGAAGGCTGGGAGGAGGTTCCGGTCCAGCCGGAAGGAGCCGTGCGTTCGAAGAAACTACGCCGATTTGTTCAGCGTCTCAAAAAGGGGGCCTCGGCTGGAGTTCTGGCCGGGAGAGTGACCGTGACCGCGACACAATTGTTCCTCGAATGTGACTCGCGGGAACGGCTCGATGCGATCAAGCATAGCCTGGCGGCCACCTTCGGATTCTCATTGCACTTCCGCGGCGAGGCGACTCAACCTCCGATTCGTCAGGTAACCCAGGAGGAATTGTCCGGCGATGAGCCGCTCACCTTGCTGGTGACCGATGAAGAGGATCGGACGTTGGTCAGCGCCTTTCTCGAAACAGTGTATCTCGAATGGGCGGATCGAGAGACTCCGACGTTGGGCGGCGAAACTCCTCACCACGTGATGACAACCCCGGCGGGACGCACGCAGGTTGCGGCGCTCATCGATGAAATGGAACGAACCGATCTTGGCCTCTTTCGGACGGGTGTGGCCGCCTTCGACTATAACAAGCTTCGTGCGCATGTGGGGCTCTGCTGACGTCGATTCGTGAAGTTCATCTCGTGAAGCGTCCGGAAGTTTTGCGAGATACGAGATACGAACGGCGAGATATGCAAAGCGACAAACGAGTGATTACATGCAAAAGCAGGTGAATGAGATTCTCGCGCAGGCTCGGAGCGAGCCGCCCAATATTCTTCAGGCGCTGCTGGTCCTGCAGGAGAAACTCGGCCATGTGCCGCTGGAAGCGGTTCCCGAGATCGCTCATACCCTGGGCACGACGACCGCGCAGGTTGCCGGGGTCCTGTCCTATTACCCGGATTTGCGTGTGACTGCTCCGGGCCGGCATCTGATCCGTATCTGCATGGGCGAGTCCTGCTTTGCCAACGGGTGTGGCCGCCTGTTGCGGGAAGTACAGGATCGTCTCCGCATCGATATGGGCGAGACCGCGGCAGGAGGAAAGGTTACACTGGACACCATGTCATGTGCGGGAAACTGCGCAGTCTCTCCCACCGTGATTATCGACCGCGACCTCTATGGACGTGTGTTGCCGTCACAGCTCGATGCAATGCTGGAACGATACAAGTGACATGAGCATGGCCACTCGGCTCTTCCTTTCCAACGACACCTCTGCACGAGCCGCCGGCGCAGGCCCTGTGGCGGACGCCTGGTCAGACCGTCCTGAGGTACAACTCATTCGAACCTCTTCGCGCGGCGCCTTTTTCCTCGAACCGATGGTGGAGCGTGACAGTCCTGACGGCCGCCTGGCCTGGTTCAACGTCACGCCGCAAGATCTGCCGCTCATCCTCTCCGGAACAGGCGGCACTCCGGTGCGGTCGATTCCGTTTCTTGCACAACAAACGCGGTTCACCTTTGCCGACTTCGGTGAGACAGAGCCCCTGGCCCTGGACGAATACCAGGCGCGTGGCGGGTTGCAGGGGCTGGAAACAGCCTTGCGACGCACTCCCGATGCGATCATCGAGGAACTGAGGGTGTCGCAGTTGCGCGGACGCGGTGGGGCGGCCTTTCCTGTGTGGAATAAGTGGAAGGTGGCGCAACAGGCAAAGGCCGATGAGAAGTACGTCGTGGCGAATGCCGACGAAGGTGATGCCGGAACCTATTGCGATCGCATGATCTTGGAAGGTGATCCTTTCAGATTGCTGGAAGGGATGTTGATCTGCGCCAGAGCCATCGGGGCGAACCGGGGCTATGTCTATTGCCGGCAGGAGTACCCGGCGGCGGCGGCGACGTTGCGAGCAGCCATCCACAAAGCTGATGAAGCGGAGTTATTGGATCTGGACGGCGAGTTTTTCCCAATCGAGGTGGTGGAGGGAGCCGGCTCCTATGTCTGCGGAGAGGAGACGGCCCTGTTGGAATCGCTTGAAGGAAAGCGGGGAGTCGTACGTGCGAGACCGCCCTATCCGGCTCAGGCCGGCTTGTTTGGACGCCCGACCATCGTGAGCAACGTGCTGACCTTCGCGACGATCCCGAATATTCTATCCCGCGGGGGAGCCTGGCATGCTGCTCTCGGCACCGAACAGTCCCGCGGCACGATGGCGTTGCAGCTCGGCGGGCGGGTGAAGCAGCCGGGGTTGGTGGAGGTGTCGTTCGGGCTGAGTTTGCGCCAGGTATTGGATCAATTCGGCGGAGGCATGGCGCCGGGTGCGCGGTTCAAGGCCGTGCAGGTTGGTGGGCCGCTCGGCAGTCTGTTCCCTGCCTCGCAACTGGACATTCCAATTTGTTATGAGGCGTTCGCTGAGGCCGGTGCAGTGCTGGGGCATGGCGGCATCGTCGTGTACGACCACCAGACCGATATGGTGGACCTGGCGCGGCATTTTATGGCCTTTACGGCCCATGAATCTTGCGGCAAGTGCACGCCTTGCCGCATCGGGTCCGTCCGAGGCCGCGAAATTCTCGAACGGATTCAGGCCGGCAGCGGAACGGTCGACGACCTCGTGCTGCTGGCCGACCTGGGAGAAACCATGAAGGTGGCCAGCCTCTGTGCCCTCGGCGGACGCGCACCCTATCCGGTGCTCACGGCGATTGAACATTTTCCTGCTGAGTTTCGGAACAGGCTGAGAACGTGAAACGTCGTTCGTGAAGCGTATCTCGAAGAGATCGTGCCTCGTGAAACCTATCTCGTGAAGCGCTGGCCGCGAGATACGAGAGACGAATAACGAGATACGAAATACGGAGCAGAAGCCGTTGCCTGAAGGTGAAACCGAGTGAAGCTGGAAATTAATGGACGACTGGTCGTGGCGTCGCCGGGCGACACGATTTATGGCGCGGCCAAGAAGGCCGGTATCGCCGTCCCCGGGCTCTGCGCGTCTGACCACTTGAACCCCTTCGGCTCCTGTCGTCTCTGTCTCTGTGAGGTCGAGGGCCAAGTAGGCACGCCTGCCTCCTGCACGACTCCGGTGCGCGAAGGTATGGTGGTCCATACCGAAAGCGAACGGCTGAATCGGCTCAGACGGAACATCGTTGAACTGTATCTGTCCGAGCAACCGGCAATGGATCGCGCGCCGGAACCGTTGCAGTGGTTGGCCAAGACGCTGGGGCTCAGGCAGGTCCGGTACCCGCAGCCCTCCCGCAGGCTGGATGTCGTCGATCGCTCCAATCCGTTTTTTAGCTTCGACAACGCCGCCTGCATTTCCTGCGCGCGTTGTGTGCGGGCTTGCGATGAAATTCAGGGGACCCATGCGTTGACGATGCTTTATCGAGGATTCGCGGCGCGACCGGTGGCGGGTGCTGCGCCGTTGGCCGGGGATACGGCCGGGTTTGCCTCGTCCAACTGCGTCTCTTGCGGGGCCTGTGTAAAGGAATGTCCCACCGGGGCCCTGATGGAAAAGACCGTCGCCGAGCAGGGTCCGCCTGTTCAGACCGTTCGCACCACCTGCGCCTATTGCGGCGTGGGCTGCACGTTCGAGGCCGGGGTGCGGGATGAGCGCGTCGTGAGGATGGTGCCGGCGGATGACGGGCCCTCGAATCTAGGCCATGCCTGCATGAAGGGACGATTCGGGTGGACGTATAACTATGCGCCGGACCGTTTGCGTGCGCCGTTGCTCAAGCAGGGCAACGAGTGGGTGGAGATCTCCTGGTCTGCCGCGCTGGACCGGATTGCGCAGGAGTGGTCGCGGATCAAGCAGACTCATGGGCCGGATGCGCTGGCGACGATTTCGTCGAGTCGCGGGACGAATGAAGAGAACTACCTGTTCGGCAAGTTCATGCGCTGCGTGATCGGCAGCAACCATATCGACAACTGTGCGCGGGTCTGTCACAGCGCAACCGTGACCGGAATGATGGAAACGCTCGGGGCTTCTGCGGCGACCAACTCCATTCATGACCTGGACCTGGCGAAATTGATCATGGTGGTCGGGGCCAATCCCACGGAGTCTCACCCGGTGGTAGGCGCGCGCATCAAGCAGGCGGTGCGACGCGGCGTTCCGCTGATCGTGATCGATCCCCGGCGCACCGAGCTGGCCCGCATGGCGGATCTCCACCTGCAACTGCATCCCGGGACCAATGTGGCGCTCTTGAACGGACTTGGCCACGTCATTGCGAAGGAAGGGCTCATCGACGAGACCTTTGTGCGTGCACGGACCGAGGGGTTCGATGACTGGCTGAGAACGGTTGAGGACTGCGCTCCGGAGCAGACGTCGCGGCTCACGGGGGTGCCCGTCCATCTGATCGCCGAGGCGGCGCGCAGTTATGCGAAGAGCGGCGGGTCCATGTGCTTGCACGGCCTCGGTGTGACCGAACACCGGTGGGGGAGCCATGGGGTGATGGCGCTGGTGAATCTTGCGCTCGCCACCGGCAATATCGGAAAGCCTGGCACCGGGATCAACCCGCTGCGCGGCCAGAACAATGTGCAGGGCGCGTCGGATGTCGGCTGCCTGCCGACCTATTTTGCCGGCTATCAAGCTTTGAACGATCCGTCGCTCGCAGCCGCGCATCTGGCTGTGACAGGCCGTCCCTTGCCGCAGGCGCGTGGCATGAAAACGCCGGACATGTGGGATGCGGCGTTGGCCGGGACGCTCAAAAGCCTTTGGATCATCGGCTACGACGTGGCCCAGACGGATCCAAATCTGAACAAGGTCCATGCGGCGTTGAAGAATCTGGAGTTCCTCATTGTGCAGGATCTGTTTCTCAGCGAGACGGCCAAGTTGGCGCATCTGGTGATTCCGGGCGCATCGTTTCTGGAAAAGGACGGGACCTTCACCAATCTGGAGCGGCGCATTCAGCGCATCCGGAAAGTGGTGGAGCCGCCGAACGGGGTGTTGCCGGATTGGCAGGTGGTCTGCGAAGTGTCCGCGCGGATGGGCTATCCCATGTGGTACGGGCATCCGTCCGCCATTATGGATGAGATTGCACAACTGGCGCCGCTGTTTGCCGGAGTGTCCTTCGATCGGCTGGAGGCGCCGGAGGGGTTGCAATGGCCGGTTCCCGCGAAGGAGCATCCGGGTACCTCGTTGATGCATGAGCATTCGTTTCCGAAAGGCAGGGCGCAGTTTGTGCCGGTGGATTATTTGCCGCCGGGCGAGTCGCCGACCGAGGCCTATCCGCTGGTGCTCATCACCGGGCGTATTCTGCAGCATTACAACTGCGGCGCGCAGACGAGGCGGACGGGGATCATGCAGGTGGTCGATACCGACGTGCTCGAAATGCATGCTGCCGATGCGGCGCGATTAGATCTCCATGACGGCGAGATGGTCCGGCTGGTCAGTGCGCGCGGCGAAGCCAAACTTCCCGTGATGGTCAGCGAGCGGGTGCAGGCGGGAGAACTGTTCACGAGTTTTCACTTTCCCGACACGGACCTGAACCGGTTGCTGTCCTCCA
>JAHFEW010000064.1 GCA_023248215.1 Nitrospira sp. | reverse complement strand
CAACGACTTCGCGCGATTCTCGAGCGCGCATTTGCCAAATTCATGCTCACGACCGCCGGTCCGCCTGCGTGGCTCACCGCTAAACCGGATCCAATCTGACAGCTCAACTGCTTTTTCTAGGTTCAACTGCGCGCGTCCAACGAGGCCGTCTGAGGCGCGCGTGCGCGAGCAATGAACCCTCCCCCAGCTCGATTCTCTCTCCCCTCCTTGACAGTACCCGCATCTGGATGCTAACTTGGCGCGCTTTTTGTCGTGCCCACCGCACGAAAGCTTCCCGTTTGATCAAAACACGGTTAACCGTAGCGGATAGTCACTGTGATTAAGACAGCCGTCGCACGTCGATACGCAAAAGCTCTGTTCGAATTGCTTGATGCAGCTAGCATCGAGCCAGCCCGCCTGGCGTTACAGGGACTGGGAGAGGCCTTCACGCAGTCTACTGCATTGCGCCATGCCGTGGCATCCCCTGTCTTTCCGGAAGAAAAAAAGTTGAGTGTGCTGATCGAACTGGCCACACGACTTGGATGCCCGCCGATCGGTAAAAATTTTCTGGATCAGTTAGTGAAAAAGAATCGAGTCAGTTTCCTGCCGGACATCGCCGAGGCGTTCGCCAAGCTCGTGGATGCATCCAAAGGAACTCAACAAGTGTTGGTGTCATCCGCGAATGCTTTGCCTGCTGCCGAGCAGGATCGAATCACGACCCGATTGCGCGACCTCTTGAAGCGCGACGTCGATGTCACATTCCATACCGAACCCGAACATGTCGCCGGCCTCCATATCCGCCTGGGCAGCACCGTCGTAGACAGCACGGTCCGGGGCCGACTGAGCGCCATGCAGCGTGTGTTGACCAAGGAGTAGCCATGCAGATCAAGGCAGAAGAGATCAGCTCCATCATCAAAGAGAAGATCAAGGGCTTCGATCAACAGGTCGATGTCAGCCAAACCGGCTCAGTCATCCAGGTCGGAGACGGAATTGCCAAGGTCTACGGATTAGACGGCGCCATGGCCGGTGAGATGCTTGAATTTCCAGGCGGCCTGTACGGCATTGCCTTGAACCTCGAAGAAGACAACGTCGGTGTCGTGTTGATGGGTGAGGATGTCGGGATTAAAGAAGGCGATCCCGTCAAGCGGACCGGACGCATTGCGGAAATTCCTGTCGGTGAAGCCTTGATCGGACGGGTGGTGAACGCGATCGGCCAGCCGATTGACGGCAAGGGGCCGATCAACTCGCAACATTCCTCCCGCATCGAGATGGTCGCGCCCGGTGTGAACACCCGCCAATCAGTCCGCGAGCCGCTGCAAACCGGTATCAAGGCCATCGACGCCATGATCCCGATCGGTCGTGGCCAACGAGAGCTGATCATCGGAGACCGGCAGACCGGCAAGACCGCGATCGCCGTTGATACCATCATCAATCAGAAGGGCCTTGGCGTATTCTGCATCTATGTGGCAGTCGGCCAGAAGCGTTCCACCGTCGCCCGTGTGGTGAAAACGCTTGAAGAAAACCATGCGATGGAATACAGCATGGTGGTGGCGGCAACCGCCAGCGATCCAGCGCCGATGCAGTTCTTGGCGCCATTTTCGGGTGCCGCGATCGGCGAATATTTCCGTGATAACGGCAAGCACGCACTCATTGTGTACGATGACCTGTCGAAGCATGCCGTCGCCTATCGCCAGCTCTCCCTGTTGCTCCGCCGTCCGCCTGGTCGCGAAGCCTATCCGGGCGACGTCTTCTATCTGCACTCCCGGTTGTTAGAGCGTGCCGCCAAATTGAGCGATAAGCTCGGCGGGGGCAGTTTGACGGCCCTTCCGATCATCGAGACCCAAGCAGGTGACGTGTCGGCCTACATTCCGACCAACGTCATTTCGATCACGGATGGGCAGATTTATCTGGGGAGCGACCTGTTCTATTCCGGTATCCGTCCGGCTATCAACGTCGGCCTGTCCGTCTCTCGCGTGGGCGGTTCAGCACAGATCAAGACGATGAAGCAGGTGGCAGGAACATTGCGGCTGGATCTTGCACAGTATCGTGAAATGGCGGCGTTTTCCCAGTTCGGCAGCGAGCTCGACAAGGCCACGCAAATGCAGCTTGCCCGTGGTGTGCGCATGGTGGAACTGCTCAAGCAAGGGCAGTACAAACCGATGCCGGTTGCCGACCAGGTGTTGTCGATTTATGCCGGAGTCAACGGATTCCTGGACGATGTGCCGGTAGACAAGGTCCTGCAATTCGAGGCGGACCTGCTCCATTACGTCGGGCAGAACCATCAAGACATGCGGAAAGACATTGCCACCGTCGGGAAAATCGACGACAAGGTGGGCGGCAAGCTTAAAGAGATCATCACTACGTTCAAGCAGAAAATGGGCTATGGAGGAAAGTAAGATTTGGTGATTGTGTGGTCCGGCGATGTGATCGAGCGCGTGGAGCGGTAGCGCTTCATCTCATCGAATTGCCCAACCGCCACCGTCTGCTTCCGTAAAATATGCCGAGCTTACAATCCCTCAGGCGGAAAATCGCCGCCTTCAAAAATACTCAGAAGATTACGAAAGCCATGAAAATGGTGGCGGCGGCGAAGCTTAAGCGCTCGCAGGACCGCATCTTGGCAGCGCGGCCGTACGCCCACAAGATGCGCGGCGTCCTGAGCAATCTCAGCCAACGAGTGAATCGTACCTCCCACCCCCTGTTGCAGAAGCGTGAGGGAAAGAGAATTGAAATTCTTGTCGTCACAAGCGACCGCGGTCTCTGCGGTGGCTTCAACGGCAATATTGTTCGAAAGAGCGCCGAGTTCGTCCGGCAGTGTGAAACGCAGGGGCTCACGGTCAATCTCAGTATTATCGGCCGGAAGGGTCGTGACTATTTTCGACGGCGTTCCTGGCCGATCCGGCAGGAATGGACCGGGATTTTTGACAAGCTGAGCTTCGAGCATGCCATCGACATCGGCGGCGACCTGACGGAAAACTTTGTGAAGGGCACGTTCGATGAACTCTATGTCGTCTACAACGAGTTCAAGTCAGCGATCCAGCAGCGGGTGATCGTCGAAAAGTTGTTTCCCATCGATGCCGCGACCGAATTCGGAGCGCTCCAGAGCGGGACGCAAGGTGCTGCCGTCGGCGGAAGCTATCTCTACGAGCCGGATGAGGGCGAACTCCTGAATGTCTTGGTTCCGAAACATTTTCAGATTCAGGCCTATCGCATCCTGCTGGAATCAGCGGCTGCGGAACATGGGGCGCGCATGGCGGCCATGGACGGCGCGACCCGCAACGCGGGCCAGCTCATTAAGAAAGTGACCTTGTACTACAACAAGACCCGCCAGGCAGCTATCACGAAAGAACTCATGGACATCGTGGGCGGCGCTGAAGCCCTGAAATGAAATGTGGAATGAGGAGTGCTGCATTGCGGTGACCTGCCGAATGCATCAGTGACGACAAGAGGAGTCTTATGAGCACAGGAAAAGTCATTCAAGTCATCGGCCCCGTGGTCGACGTGGAGTTCCCTCCCGGTCAGCTGCCCAATATATATAACGCGCTGAAGGTGACGCAGGAAGAGAATAAGGTGGCCGGCACGCCTGCCGTGCGGATTACGCTCGAAGTCGCGTCACACCTCGGTGAAAATCGCGTGCGTGGCATTGCGATGTCGACGACAGACGGTCTCACCCGCGGAATGGATGTGCAGGATACGGGAGCGCCGATCTCTGTGCCCGTCGGGCGTGAGACGCTGGGCCGTCTGATCAATGTGCTCGGCGAACCAGTCGATGAAAAGGGACCGATCAAGGCCAAGAAAACGTACCCGATCCACCGTCCCGCGCCACGCTTGGAAGATCAGGACACGAAGACGGAAGTGCTTGAGACCGGCATCAAGGTCGTCGATCTGTTGGAACCCTACAGCAAGGGCGGCAAGGTCGGACTCTTCGGCGGAGCCGGAGTCGGCAAAACCGTCATCATCATGGAGCTCATCAACAACATCGCGTTGCACCACGGCGGCTTCTCCGTGTTCGCGGGCGTCGGTGAACGCACACGTGAAGGCAATGACCTTTGGCACGAGATGCAGGAGTCCAAGGTCATCGATCCCGACGACTACACCAAGTCAAAAGCAGCCTTGGTCTATGGACAGATGAACGAGCCGCCGGGCGCTCGCCTGCGTGTCGGCCTCACCGGTCTGACGGTCGCCGAATATTTTCGCGATGAAGAAAACCAGGACGTGCTCTTGTTCGTGGACAATATTTTCCGGTTCACGCAGGCCGGGTCCGAGGTGTCTGCATTGCTCGGGCGTATGCCGTCGGCGGTCGGGTATCAACCCAATCTGTCCACTGAGATGGGCGCGCTGCAGGAACGGATTACGTCTACCAAAAAAGGATCCATTACGTCGGTCCAGGCGATCTACGTGCCGGCCGACGACTTGACCGATCCGGCTCCGGCCACTGCCTTTGCCCACTTGGACGCGACGACGGTGTTGTCCCGACAGCTGGCTGAGTTGGGGATTTACCCTGCGGTCGATCCGCTCGATTCCACCTCGCGTATTCTCGATCCCCAAGTCATCGGCGAAGAGCATTACAAGGTGGCGCGTGGGGTGCAGTCGGTCTTGCAGCGATACAAAGACCTGCAGGACATCATTGCGATTCTCGGAATGGACGAATTGTCGGAAGACGACAAGATGGCCGTTGCACGGGCTCGCAAGATTCAACGGTTCCTCTCGCAGCCGTTCCACGTGGCCGAGGCCTTCACCGGCGCGCCGGGCAAATATGTAAAGCTGAAGGACACGGTACGTAGCTTTAAAGAAATCCTCGAAGGGAAATACGACCATCTGCCGGAGCAAGCGTTCTACATGGTTGGTCCGATTGAAGAAGCGGTGGCGAAAGCGGAAAAGATGGGCGTAAAGGTTTAGGGAGAGGCGAACCGAGCGTCCTCTTTGCTCGCGCAACGCGCGGTCTCGGAAGACCCTCGTTGGACGCGCGCAGGAGAGGACGCTTCGTTTCCCTCTCTATGGGATAGGGGAGTAGTAGAAGAATATGGCGGGGAAGATTCTATTAGAAGTCGTGACGCCGGAGAAGTTGCTCCTGAGCCAGGAGGTTGATGAGGTCATCGCCCCAGGTAGCGAGGGAGAATTCGGCGTCTTGCCGGGACACTGCCATTTTCTGTCCAGTCTGCGTATCGGTGAACTCCGCTATAAATCACAAGAGGTGTGGCGCTACATGTCGATTCTGTGGGGCTATGCCGAGGTGACGCCAACTAAGGTCACAGTGATGGCTGAAGTCGCCGAGAAGGCGGAAGACATCGATATCGGTCGTGCCCAGCAGGCCGTAGAAAAGGCCGAGCAACGTCTCCAAGCCGGTGGCCTCCCCTCTGAGCTCAAAGAAGCGCAGATCAGTCTCGAAAAGGCCCGTCTCCGTAAGAAGATCGCCGACCGCGCCCGACGCGGCCATTCGTAAGTCTCGCCTGACGATTCATTGCCGCGGTAGTTTCTCCATGCCTTAGCCATCAGGTGCCGATCTCGGTACCATGCCAGTAGCAGAAACGCCGTCTTCCGTGCCATCGTCCTTTCAGCAGTCGAAAGCCATACCGCTCATAGTTCTCCCAGCCTCGTTCAGGACGCTCCCGTTTCTGAATCGATCTCATTCGAACAAGAAGAACAGGCGGCGATTCGTCATGTGCTCAAGCAGGTCGTTGATGTCTGGACCCAAGACGATGCTGACCGGTTGGTTTCGTTGTTCACCAAAGATGAGCCCGCACAATCTTGCGGTCCGCCGGATCGGACCGCAAGATTCAGTCATGATCCACCGCCAGCCAGAGATTATTGTTTCACTGGAATGCTGATGACAATCGCCCCCATGACATCATTGATCTTGAAGTCACGTTTGGGGCTGTCTTGATGGGCATTGTGGCAGCCGATGCAGGCCTGGGTCACCGCAAGATCAGGATAGATTGCTTGGAAGTAACTGGTCCCTCCTTCCTTCACAAAACCCGTGTGAGGTTTGCTGGGATGTGTGAGAACAGCACCCAGGCCTGTCTTCTCAAACTCGCTGGCGGCGACATTCCGCTTGTTGATCGGCCAGAGGCTGATCAATCGATACTGTATGCCGATTCCTTTCTTCGCTATGACGCGACCAGACTCCATCAGGAATTGAGCTGGGAGAGGCAGGGTATTCTTCTGCTCCCAGTTTTCCGAGGCAACGACCACCCCTTTGGCCTGCATCCGTTCAACGACATGCCTGGTGTACACGTCACGGTCCGCCTCGATCACGGCATGTACGTAGTCCGCCACCATCTCGATGGGCAGACTCACAGAGGTCCCTTCCGTCGCCGCGCTGCCTGGCCAGACTAAGCCGGCGATTCCCAACCCGAATACCAGCATGAGAACTCCCCACGGCAACTTGTTGGAGGACGTCATAGAAACCTCCTTGGCTTCCTCGTGGACACGTCGGCGTCATTCGCCGCGTTTCCATGAGAGGGTGAAGTGCGTTGCGGAAAAGCGGCCTCACAATCGTAGCGATGAGCCGGCGGATCAGGTCGGCCGTCAAACTGGGATCGGGAATGTCGTGAATGGGAGAAGCAGTGACCAGCGCGATGCGAATAAGTCAGGTGGCAGTCACGATCGTTGGAGTAGTGGAAACTGGGCACGTAGTAGGAAGGCGCCGAAGACATGACTCGGTTCTCCCTCTCCGTATGATGCAGCGTGCCCACCAGATCATACGATGACTCATCATACTCTTCGGTCTGGAAGCTGTCCAACTATCTTGTGGAGAGTTGGCAAAACAATCTGCGGTACTCAGTGAAAATACGGCCATTTCCGAAGCGTTCATGGTGTATACCGGATCGCCGGTACTCAGGTGTGTCGATGTCTGTCACAAACGTCGACTGCAACAGAATCTCGAAATCATTTTTGGGCATCGCGGATGTGCATGATTGCGGTCGATGGACTCCTCGGTGAGGGAGATGTCGAGAACAATTGAACAGGGCGCACTGCTCATGGCAACCGGTAGGGTCCCGTCAAGGCGCCGTATTTCCCGCGTGAGGCGAAGACGATCGGGTGGTGTGCGGCAGCGACTCCAGCAAGCGATCCACCCATGTGGAGGGGAGCTTTTCCACGGAATCATAAATGCGCGATTGCCACCAGGAAGAAATCTCGGCAAGATCCTCTTTTTGAAAGCGGTGTTCGAGAATGTCGAACGTGTCGTGCCGATAGAGCACGACATCGAGCGGATATTCGACGCTGGTAGAACTGGTGCGTGTGGCGTCAAAGGCTAAGAACCCGACTTTGAGAGCGAGATTCATACTGGTGTTGTACCGAAGCACCCGATCGAGGAGCGGTTTTCCATAACCCGATTCGCCGATGATGCAGTAGGGGGTTCCTTCACTGACTTCAACCCAATTGCCTTGCGGGTAGATCAAGTAGAGTTTGTGTGTGAGATCGTTTTCCAATTGTCCGCCAACCAGGGCGTGGAGATTAAAAATCAGCCCTGCGTTGTAGAGCGCGTTCCGATCCTCCTCGGCCACACGGCGGATCTGTGCGGCAAACACGTTGACCGCTTTGAACAGTTTATCGAACGTTTGGTCGCTTTCGCTGATGGCTTCATCGAAATAGGTGACGGCTTTGTCTCGAGCCGAGCGTAACCCCGAGGTCATGAGAAACATCGAATGGCGGCCATGTTGATGGATGGACACCTTTCCCGCCGTGATGCATTCCGCCCCTGTCGTCACCCGCGTGTCGGCGATCCCGACCAACCCGTCCTCCACCTTCATCCCCAAGCAAAACGTCATTGTCCCTCCGTTACGGACATGGTGTTGTGAACTCGGCGAGGCGCAAAGAAGGTTTCGAAAATAGCCTCGCCCACTTGGTTGAGCCGTGCTTGAAAGCGGTCCACAAATTCATGCAGACCCCCTGTGACGCAGTCTTCGATGTCGACGAAGTCCAGTTCGGCGCGCAGTCGTCCCAATCGCTTTTCAGCCACGTTCTGATACGACCCTCGCTCAGACCCACTAATCGCGTGGAGTGAGTCCTCTGCTTTGATCAGGCAATAGCGGATCGCCCGCGGGAACGTGGGCTCAAGGATGAGGAACGCGGCCACGTCATCCGGAGCGATGCGCCCATAACGTTTGTAATACATCTCTAAGGCGCTCGCGGATTTCAACAAGTCCGACCACTGGATCATGTCGAACGGTGTGCCGACTTCATCGGCGGTCGGCAGGAGGATGAAATATTTCACGTCGAGAATGCGAGAGGTTTTGTCCGCCCGTTCGAGAAGGCGGCCGAGTCGCGCAAAGTGCCAGCCTTCCCCATGGGACATGGTGGCATCGGTGATCCCCCACAGCAGATGGCTCGCGGCTTTCACGTCGGCCAAAAAAGCGTGGAGGTCATGGCGCGACATACCGCGTGTGACGGCGTCCCGGACCATCAGGTAAAAGCGGTTGACCTGCTCCCACATTTCGCTGGAGATGATTTCCTTGACGGACCGTGCGTTTTCCCGCGCGGCCAAGAGGCAGGACAGAATCGAATTCGGGTTCTCGGCATCGGCCACAAGAAAATGAAGCACCGTCTCCTTCGTCGCTTTTCCATAGCGGGCTACAAACATCTCATGATCGCCCGTGGTCGCTACCAGCGGCTCCCACTGCTCGACCGTGCCGCGAGGGAGATCGAGCGAGAGATTCAGATTGACCTCAATGAACCGCGCATAGTTTTCCGCCCGCTCGATATAGCGGTTCAACCAATAGATGGAACTGGCGACTCTGCTCAGCATCACTGCTTCCAATCAAGGTGTTCGCGGAGCCGCCGTCTGACTGATCGATGGGAGGCGTGTGTGAGCGCAGGACTCATGACAGCACCCACGTATCTTTGTTGCCGCCACCTTGGGACGAATTGACGACCAGCGACCCTTTTCGTAAGGCCACGCGAGTCATGCCGCCCGGCAACACATAGACATCTTTCCCATGCAGGACGTACGGGCGTAGATCGACATGCCGTCCTTCGATATGATCCTCTACCAGAGTCGGCGCTCTGGAGAGCGCGAGCGTGGGTTGGGCGATATAGTTACGCGGATCGGCCTGGATGCGATGGGCGCAGTCTTCTCGCTCTTGTTGAGAGGCCTGCGGTCCGATCATCATACCGTATCCACCGGCTTCGTTCGTCGCTTTGACGACCAACTGATCAAGATGTTCCAGCACATAGTCTCGATCCCGACGTTCCCAGCAGACATAGGTGGGCACATTGGGGAGTATCGGCTCCTCTGCCAAGTAGTAGTTGATGATTTTGGGAACATAGGCATAGATTGCCTTATCATCGGAGACGCCGGTGCCGGGCGCATTCGCAATCGCCACACGGCCGTTCTTGTACGCCTCCATGACGCCGGGGATACCCAGCAGAGAATCGGGACGGAAAACCAGCGGGTCCAAATATTCATCATTGATTCGCCGATAGATCACGTCCACTCGTTGGGAGCCCTTCGTGGTGCGCATCTGGACTGATCCATCGATCACCGCCAGGTCACTGGCTTCGACCAGTTCGACGCCCATCTTCTGGGCTAAGAGCGAATGTTCATAATACGCGGCATTGTAAATTCCGGGCGTCAGAATCACGATCGTCGGATCAGGAAAGTCCGAGAGGGACCGGAGCGTGTCTAACAGGCGGCTCGGGTATTCGTCGACCGGTCTCACGCGATAGGCCTCGAACAACTCCGGAAATGTCCGCTTCATGACCTGTCGGGCTTCCAGCACGTAGGCGACGCCGGAGGGGCAGCGATTATTGTCCTCAAGAACGTAAAACTGTCCATCGCTGATGCGCACGAGATCGATCCCCGCTATGTGGCACCAGATGCCTCGGGGTGGGTTCAGGCCCATGCAGGCCTGCTGATATCCCTTGCCGGAATAAATTAACTCGCAGGGGATCACCCCGTCCTTGAGGATTCTTTGGGCATGGTAGATATCGTCAAGAAAACAATTCAGGGCGCGAATACGCTGATGGAGGCCGGACTCGATGTGGCTCCAATCCGACGCGGTGACGATCCGAGGCACGATATCGAATGGGAAGATCTGTTCTTGCTCGGCGTCGCTGCCGTAGACCCCGAACGTCATGCCCATGTTGAGGATGACACGCTCGGCCGCTTGCTGGCGCTTTCTGAGTTCCCCATCCGGGAGTGACGCAAATTTCCGTAATAGTAGCGCGCTGCCCCGTCGAGGCCGGCCGATCCCTTCAAACAGCTCGTCGTAGAACTCCCCTGGGTCGTAGGTTGAGAATTTCATGCCTGGCCTCACAGGTCTTGTCTAATCTCTTCAGGCGGGCGTCGTGCGGAGCGTCGCCTTCCAACGGTTCCGACGCTGCCGACCGAGCCAACTATTGCTCCAGCGGAATCTCAATTACCAATCCGCCCATCACGTCGTCGAGCCTAAAATCTTTTTTGGAGCTCCGCGGGTGCGCATTGTGGCAACCAATGCAGGCCTGCGTCACGGCGCGGTCGGCATAGACGGCTTGGAAGTAGGACTGCTCACCGATTCTGACGATGCCGGTGGCAGACCGTTCGGGATGCTGTCGTACGGCTTCCAGGTTGCTTCGTTCCGAGTCGCTCGCCGGTGCGTTCTGAGGATTGATCGGCCACAGGCTAATCAGGCGGTAGCGAACCTTCGTTCCGGTCAAGGTCGCCAATTCGCTGGCCTCCCGAAGAAACTGGGCCGGCAGCGGCAACGTGATCTTGTCCCTGCGCCAGGTTTCCGACGCGGGTGTGCCACCCTGTTTCTGCATCCGCTCGACCACGTGGATGGTGTAAAAGATCCGGTCCGCCTCGATGACGGCGTGCAGGTAGTCTGCGACCACCTCGGGCGGGATTCCCGGCAAGTCCGCCGCTTGCCCCGCCTTCGCGAGTCCGCCAACCAGTGTCAGGCACGCTGTGATTAACGCGAGCTTCCCTCTCATGGCTGAGCCTCCTTGTCATGGGTTAACCCGGCCTCGCACCTCTCAGCATAGGCGGATTTCCATTGGGAGGCAATCAGCCGATCTTCTCCGATTGCATTCGGCAGCAGCGCTGCCGTAGCGTAATGGAATTGTGCAAACCGAGTTCGTCATCTCAGCCGGTGAGCAGCCGAAGCGCTTGGACGTGTTTCTCGTTCACCGCGAGCCCAAACTCTCGCGCGCGGCATTGCAACGCATGATCACGGCCGGGTGGGTGCGGGTCAATGACCAGACCGCTAAGTCGAGCCAGAGAATCAAAGCGGGCGATGTGATCGCTTTCGATACTCCCCAGGCGGCGCCGTTGCGGCTCAATGGACAGACGACGCGGCTCGAGATTCTGTTCGAAGATCGCGCGTGCCTGGTCCTGAATAAACCCGCTGGAATCGTAGTCCATCCGGCGCCGGGTCATTGGTCCAATACGCTGTTAAATGCACTGCTCGACCATTGTGTTCGATTGGGCGAGGCAGCCACGCCCAGTCTTGTGCATCGCCTGGACAAGGACACGTCGGGCGTGATGGTCATCGCCAAGACCGCGGAGGCGCATCGCGGCCTTGCGGTGCAGTTCGAATGCCATTCCATTACCCGTCTGTATGAAGCCCTAGTCTGGGGTGTTCCAGCGCAAGAGGAAGGGCGGATCGAATTCGCAATCGGTCCGGATCGGCAGAACCCCAAACGCACCTCCATGCGAACGCTCAAACCAAAGGCCGCCGTCACGGAGTATCAGGTCGCAGAACCAGTCGGTGCCGTCGCTGCCCGCATTCTGCTGCGTCCCCACACCGGACGCACGCACCAGATACGGACCCATCTGCAGGCGATCGGTCATCCTATCCTAGGTGATAGGGATTATGGGGGGGGAAGAGTCGGCGCGATCGATGGCTATGAAATTCCTCGGGTCATGCTGCATGCGCGCACGCTGGGATTCACGCATCCCATAACCGATGCATACTGTGAGTTTACGGTCGCCGCTCCACCTGATTTTGACGCCACGTATCACCTGCTCCATCTAGGGGCGTCCTGCGAGGGAAAAGCGAGCTGTTACAGCGAGAGCCCTGAAATATGTTGATCGAGGTGATGACGTTGGACGAGAAAGTATGGAAACCGTCCGAAGGTCAAGTGGCAGCCGACCAGGTAGCGTTTATGTGTCGTCCCGACCGGGAGGTGTGTCATCCAGCGCACTTCGAACAGGGTCACTGCACGCTGCTGCAGCGCGGGGTTCCGCATGGCCACAAGTTGTCTGTCCTGGGGCTCTCGATCGAGCAGCAACAGAATGCCGTCTGCGCTGACGTTCAAGGAATAGGCTTCGCCGGGACTTGAGGCCGCGGCGTGGTCCTGCCCGTCAATCAGTTCATAAGTACAGGGAGTTCTGATTGCAAATCGCACATCAATTCGGCGATCACGCTGGGCAATTGGCAAAGGTTGATCGCGAAGCTTGTCCACAGCCAGGTGAGGGCCTGAGGGATGCGGCGTGGGTTTGCCTGTCAGCGATCTGAGGATTCTGTGGATAAAGTCTGAGGCCATACGGTGATCGCAATCTCCAAATTGTTCGAAACGAAATCCTCTTAATAAGAAAGCAATTCAAGTGCCTGTACAGAGAGAATAATTTGTCTGCCTAAGGGTATGATTTTTTTTCAGGGTGTGATTTGGGCGGGGCGTGCCGTCATGATGATGTGCAGGATCGTCGTGTGAAATTAACCGCAGCATTGACAGAAATGAACAGCGCGGGGCGTGATCGTCGGCACGACTTGAGAAACAGGTGTGCGGGCACACATGTGGATGGCCTGTGGATGACATGGGGACGACGTGTGCAGAGCAGAGCCGTGATCTCGCCCACCTTGTTTTTGCGCGTACCTTGTGGCAGCTTACACAGCTGCATGCCGATGTCCTTCAAGCAGTCCCAACGTGAATAGGTTGACCACGACGCCGGTCGAGTTTGTCATCACGGCGGGAGAATCGTCTAAGCGGATCGATCTGTTCCTTGCCAACCGCGACCCGACCTTTTCCCGCTCGGCGCTGCAACGATTGATCGAAGAGGGATGCATCCAGATCAACGGCCGGACTGTACGGCCGAGCCAGAAAATCAAACCAGGGGATCGCATCAGGCTAGAGGTGCCCAGGCCAGAGCCGCTTGATCTCAAGCCCGAAGCCATCCCCTTTGAGATCCTTCACGAAGATACAGATGTATTGGTGCTCAATAAGCCGGCGGGGCTTGTGGTCCATCCGGCGCCCGGTAACTGGTCGGGGACATTGGTGAATGCCTTACTGCACCACTTTGCGACCTCGGGTGTCACACCGTCGCATATCGGAGGAAAGGAGCGTCCGGGCCTCGTCCACCGGCTGGATAAGGAAACCTCGGGGGTGATGGTGATTGCCAAGACGGACCAGTCGCATCGCGCCCTGGCGGCCCAGTTCAAGCTGCATACGATCACCCGAGTGTATGAGGCGCTGGTGTGGGGCGTGCCAAAGAAAGGGCATGGCCTCATCGACCTCGCCATCGGGCGCGATACGAAAGAGCGGAAGAAGTTTTCGCCCCGGACGACCAAGCCGAAACCATCGGCGACCGACTATCAGGTCGAGCAGCGGTACGGCAAGATTGCCGCCCGTGTACGGCTTTCCCCCAGGACAGGACGAACCCATCAGCTGCGGGTACATTTGACATCAATCGAGCATCCGATCTTGGGTGATAGAACGTATGGCGGAACCAAAGTCATGATCGTCGCGGGGGTGTCGATTCCACGGGTCATGCTGCATGCGCGCACGCTGGGGTTCACGCACCCTACCGGCGGGAAGTTCCACCAGTTCGATGTTCCTTGTCCCCCTGATATGCAGCAGGTGCAGGACCTACTCTGCGCAGCCACGGCTCACTAGGAACTTGTCGGGAGTTGAGTCTGAACGCGATTGACGAAGCTGCCGAATGTCACAGGCGGCGAGAGTGAGGAGAAACGGACGATGGAGACCAATGCAGTCCTCGACCTGTTGGGCGAGTTGCTCGCGCAGCTGAAGGGCTATGCTTCCAAGCTGCCACCGGTCGTGCATCTCGCTGCGGTGCCGAGCGGGATCAAACCGAAACCCGAAGCCGTGGAGGTGTTCGAACAGGCGTTGTCACGATTTCGAGAGCAAAGCGGTCGGTCTCCGTTCAAAGGCCTCCAGGACTACCTGATCGAATCACTGGAAGCGTTCGAAGTCGGCAATGTGCTGGGGGCTGTCCAGCCGCTCCTGGCCGTCCTCGACCAAGTGGACCGCATGCAGCGGGATAAGGACATCAGTATGAGTCCTGCCGAGGAAAAACGGATGGGAGAGTACCGTGCGGCGCTCATCAAGATCCTACCAGGCAGTCAACCGGAGCTGGAGGGGGCTGGGCGGGGCATGTAGCGAAACTAAATTAGGAATTCTGAAGAGAGTCGTCGGTGCCCATTCAGCACTCATCATTCTACATTCAGCATTCGCCATAGGCGTCAGTGTCCCATTTTGGGTCCCGTGGCGTTCGCGCCCGCCGTAACCAGCTGAAAGCGGACCGTCGATCCACAGTGCGGACATTTCGCGCGGACCGTCTCTTCGTCGATGACGTCATAGTGATCTTGCTTGAGCCACATCAATTGAAAGCACTTCGGACAGCTTCGCACTTGCGTTCCCATGGTCTTCCCCTTACACTACAGTTGGCTGACTTACCCCTGATCGGAGGGATTAATTTAGTACAAGATGCCTCCCGCTCTCAAGACCGACAAACAGGCGATCACATTCTCCGACCGCAACGATTTCGACGCTGCACAACTCATTCATTTATATCACCAGGCTGCCTGGGCCAAGCATCGAGTGCTTGAACAGACTCAGGCCATGCTGGCCAAGACAGATGTCGTCATTTCGGCCTGGGATGGCCCCCGGCTGGTCGGCTTTGGCCGCGTCCTGACGGACTATGTGTATCGGGCTACGATTTGGGATGTGATCGTCGATCGCGACTATCAATGTCGAAAAATCGGCACCGAGATCGTCCGACGGATTTTGGCCCATCCCACCCTTCAGCAGGTCGAGCTGTTCTGGTTGTGTACGCGCATGCCGGGCTTCTACGAACGGCTTGGGTTCAGCGCGAAGGAGCAGACCGGCATGGTTTGGTCTCGAAAGAAGCCGGAGCCGCAACGCTAACATCTCATCGTCACCCGTTCCTTTCCATTTTTTACCTTCCAACGAGTCTGCAGACGATCAACTGGCTCCTGCTTCCTGCTTATAGCTCTTGACTGGCGAGGCTTGACCGGCAAGCCTATCTTGTGATCCGACGGCTCTCGGTCATACCGTTCACGTAGCACCTTGTCGCTTGATGCCTGCTCTACTGCGGCTGAATGCGATGCAACCGCTTGGGCGAACAACAAACCGCAAGAAAGAAGAGGCTTGTGGCAAGCAAGACAATGGACGGACCGGAGGGAAGGTCGAAGGCATAGGAGAGCAGCACGCCGCTGACCGCACAGAAGGTGCCGATCATCAGGGAGTAGAGCGTCATTTGGGTGAGGCTGTGCGTGAGTTGGTAGGCGGTGGAAGCCGGAATCAGAATCATGGCGAACACGAGAATGGCTCCCACGGTCTTGAGTGAGATCACCACGGTGAGCGCCACGAGGGTCAGCAGAAGATAGAAGATCTGCCGCGCGGGCACGCCGGAGGCTGCTGCCATTTCTTGGTCGAACGCGATGAAGTAGAGTTCTTTCGAGAGTAATAGGATGGTCCCCAGAACCACCACGCTCAACCCTCCGATGGTCATGAGTTCTTCCGTTGTGACGGACAGGACACTCCCGAACAGGTAGCCGTACACCTCCGGATTGTAGGATTTCATGAGCCCCAGAAAGAGAATGGCCAGCGCCATTGTGGCGGTGTAGAGAATGCCGATTGACACATCCAATTTCATGCGGCCCTTTTCTTCGACCCAGCCGGTGATCCAGACCGTGGCCAATCCGAACACAATCGCCAGGCTGAGGGGCGGGAGGCCCAGCAGGTAGGCCAAAGTGACGCCGGCAAACGCGGCATGGGCCGTGCCGGCTCCTGCGAAGGCGAGGCCCCGTAAGACCACAAACACGCCGATGACGGAACAGACCGCGCCCACCAGTGCGGCGGCCAGGAGCGAGCGTTGCATGAAATCGTATGCGAGCAGTTCGAGCATAGGGCGATGTGGTGATGGTCTGATCTGGCGATTGGCCGATGAAGGAAATAGAAACCTGTTCCCTCTGGCGTCGGCACTCACCAATTCGCTAGATCACCAGATTCTTCAATGGTGGTGGTAATCCTCGACGATGACGAAATCCTTGTCGGTAATGACGAGCTCTTTTCCATAGACCTGGCTCAGAATCTCCGGCTTCAGGACCTCCTGCGGAGGGCCCGCAGCGAACAGTTTCGTTTTGAGCAGGACCAGCCGATCCACCCGTGAGCGAATCATGTTGATGTCGTGTGTGATCATCAGAATCGTGAGCTTCAGTTCTCGATGCAGCTGTTGGATCAATTCTACGACGCTGTGTTGAGCCGTGAGGTCCAGCCCGGTCGTCGGCTCGTCCAAGAGGAGAATCCGTGGTTGTTGTGCCAGAGCCCGTGCGATGAACACGCGTTGCTGCTGCCCGCCAGACAGGGCGCCCAATGCGGAGTCACGGTGGTGATCCATGCCGACATGGGCGAGTGCTTCGCGGGCGATGTCCCAATCCTTCCGTGAGGGGCGGCGAAACAGGCCGAGCGCGCCGTACCGGCCCATCATGACCGCTTCCAGAACGGTGACGGGAAAGTTGCGATCGAGCATACCCTTTTGCGGTAGATAGCCGATGAGGGCTCGATGATGACAGCGGAGCTCTTCACAGGCGCAGTCGAGGACGCGGAGCGTGCCTCGCAGGGGCGCCATGAGGCCGAGCACGGCACGGCAGAGGGTGGTCTTGCCGGAGCCGTTTGGGCCGATGACCCCGACGAATTCCGATTCGGGAATGGTCAGGGAGATGTCCTCCAACGCAATGACGCCGGGAAAGCCGAAGGTGGCATGGTCGAAGCGAATAATGGGATGGGTCATGCGCGGCGGCGTTCGGTGGAAAGGCTGGTTCGTCAGTTGATGTCCGGTTGCAGGTGGCGGCTATGCCTGTTCGAGCGCCTGGGCCAATTGGAGCACATTATAACGGAGCATGTCGAGGTAGGTCTCGGTTCCCGGCAGGCCTCCGGGCAAAGTGGTGAGGACGGCGATGCGTGCGCCTGTTTCTCGTGCGAGCAGCTGCGGGACCTTTTGATTCAACTGCACCTCCGAGACAATGACGCGGATGTGATCCCGTTTGATGGTTTCGATCAGCGCATGAAGATGCCGCGCCGACGGTTCTCCTCCCGGTTGCGTGAGAATCGTTCCCGCGATCTGTATGTCGTAGCGCCGGGCAAAATAGGGCCATGCGGGGTGGTGGACGATCACGGCTCGGCTCGGAGCTTTTCGGAGTCGTTCCAGTGTTTCCTGCTGGACGCGTGTGAGTGCCTGGAGATAGGTCGCCGTGTTGGCCCGGTAGCTCGTCGCATGGGCCGGATCCGCAGCGGCCATGGCGTTCGAGATGTGTTGCACCATCGTCGCGGCGGCTTCCGGGTCCAGCCACACATGGGGGTTGCCCGCGCCGTGGTGTGGATGTATCAAGCCGCTGGGTTCAGGTTGATCTTGGATCAACTCGATTCCCTTGGAGGTTGTCACCACCTGCAAGGCGCCGTTCCCCGCGTTTTTGACCAGCGAGGACACCCAGACCTCGAGCCCGGCTCCGACTTCGAACAGCAGCGCGGCCTTCCGAACCGCCACCAGGTCACTCGGTTTGGGTGAATAGGTATGCTCGCTCTCATAGCCGGTCATGAGAGAGGTGACGTGCACATGCGATCCACCGATGTGTTGTACCCAGTCCTTCAGGACCGGGAGCGTCACGACCACGTTGAGCGGCTCGGCAGCAGACGCAACGCGGACAGTGGCAGAGAGGCTCCAGTGAAACGGCACCGCAGCTAGTGTGAGAAGAGCGAGCAAGAGCAGGCGCAACATCCGGCGGACGGTAACACCCGATTTCTGCAAAGTCAACGCGAGGGCTCACGCAGTTCGTGCCTGCTCGATGAAGTGCGGCGCTTGACCCTTGCCGGGGTTTCGATTAGCGTAGCGCACCGAGTGCGAGACGGATTTGTCGCAGGTGCGGTGATCAGGAGGGACTGGATGAAGGTTGTCGGACTCATGTCCGGGACATCGGCAGACGCGGTGGACGCGGCGCTCGTCCGTATTGTGCGGCGCAGTCGGACCCCACGGATCACCATCCTGGCCTTCGCGTCACTTCCGTACCCACGATCCCTGCAGCAACGAATTTTGGAACTCTCGCTCCATGGCCACGTGGGCGAGATCTGCCACATGAATATGTACCTGGGGGAACTGTTCGCGAAGGCGGCCCTGCGGGTGATTCAGAAAGCGGGCCATCTCCCGACCGATATCGATTTGATCGGGTCGCACGGCCAGACGATTCACCATTTGTCGAAGGGGATTCGTGAGCCGGGCGTCGGCCTGGTCCGATCCACACTTCAGATCGGTGAACCGAGCGTCATTGCGGAACGAACAGGCATCACCACCGTCGCGAATTTTAGGCCGCGCGATATGGCGGCAGGCGGCGAGGGGGCTCCATTAGTTCCCTATGCCCACGCTGTGGCCTTTGGCCATCCTCGACGGGGGCGCCTGGTGGTGAATATCGGTGGGATCAGCAACGTGACCTATCTGCCGTCAGGAGGCGGAATGGCCGAATTACGCGCCTTCGACACGGGCCCCGGCAACATGGTGCTGGATGCGATCGTGCGAGAAGTGACCAAAGGAAAGCGCACCTACGATGCCGGCGGGAGGTGGGGGCGACGGGGGGCCGTGAGCCGGCGTCTGCTCACCGAACTTATGGCCCACCCGTTCTTGGCACGACGCCCACCAAAGTCTACCGGTCGCGAAGAATTCGGCGCCCCGTTTGTCCGAAGTCTTTTAACGAAGCAACGTAAGGCGCGCCTGTCTACCGAGGATCTCCTGGCGACCTGCGCTGCGTGGACGGCGGAGACGATCGGTTCGTCGCGGCGGTGGGTGACCGGTGACATTGACGATGTGATCGTCGGTGGCGGCGGCGTGTACAATCGCGCTGTCATGGGATATCTCCGGCAGGTGTTTGCGCCCGCGCCGGTGTCGACTTTTGACGATTGCGGATGGAGCAGCAAGGCCTTTGAAGCGACGGCGTTTGCCTTGTTGGCCCATGATACCTATCATGGACAGTGCACCAACGTGCCGCAGGTGACGGGAGCCCGTCACCCCGTTCTTCTGGGCTCTCTGGTGCCCGGTCGCCCTGGTTTTCAGATGAAATGGCCGCGCGTCGTTCGCTGATCTGATCGGGTTCGTATGGATTTGCTCTATCCTATCCTCGGCATTGGAGCGCTGGTCTTCCTGGGGAGCCTGGCCTGGGAGAGTTTTGGACGGAAGCGCGCCGTTGCTTCCCCCTCGGATGGTCCTCCTGCCGGCATGACCTTTGTCGCCAAACCCCTGCTCACAGACTACGAAGTGCAGCTCTATAACCTGCTGCGACTGGCCGTGGAAGATCGGTACTTGCTGTTCACGCAGATCCCGCTTTGGTGCTTGTTGGATTTGCGACTCCCTTCTGGGACGCCGCCTGTGGAGACCTTGCGGGAACTCGCGTTGAAAGGGGCCACCTTTGTGCTCGTGCATCCTGGCAGCCGGTTGGTCGAGAAGGTGGTGCAAGTTGAGCGGCCGGTGCCGGACGATCTGCCCGACGGGTCGCACGACACGATGTTTGAGTCGGCTCTCCGTGACGCGGGTGTTCAGCTTGTCAGGCTGAGCCCGCTGCACGCCTATACGGTTCCGGGTCTCGTCACCGTCTTGGATCTTGCCGAGCCGGAATAGCGCCGGCCTTCGGTAGCGAGAAGGTTGCCTGCCGGTGTGTGATGGGCAACCCGGATCAGCTCGGCTCGGCAGCAACCGGTTCACTCTTCGCTGCTGCTGCCTCCAGGGCCTTGCGGGCCACGTCGGCTTCTGCGCTGTCGGGATATTGGTCCGTCACTCGCTCATACATCATCAGGGCTTTTTCTCGGTCGCCTTGCCTTGTATAAATCTGTCCGATCTTGAGGGTCGAGGCGGCGAGCTTTTGACTTAACGGATAATAGGAAATGACATTGTAAAACGATCCCAGTGCATCTTTGTAATGCCCCATGCGGTACTGACATTCTCCCATCCAGTACTGAGCGTTAGCTGAGAGCGCTGACTGCGCATGGAGTTCGAGGAAAAACCGGAACCCTGCGAGCGCGGCGTCATAATCTTTGTGTCGGAATTCCTCCATCACCCGATCGTACAAACGACGGGAGGCATCAGGCGGCTGAAGTGGGGCCGCGAACAGATCGGGAACGGTAGCCAGATTGCCAAGCAATACCAGTACGGCGAGAACACTTCGCAACGGACCTGAGGTGAAATGAGCCATCGCCATGGGTGTCCTTCTTTCTTGGGTGTTCACAAACCCTGCCATCTCAATCGTTGTGCCTACGCCGATATGAAAGAAACGAACCAGCCAGGCGGGATGTGTGAAAGCGTTGTGAAATTGGATGGTTCGTAGGGGCGGTATGGTGAGGCTGGCGCAGGTATGCTGGAAAGTCGTGGGCGGAAAACAGACAGCATTGTACGGAAAGCGCCAGCCGTGAGGCCGAGACGGGAACAGGTTGACAGATGGCCTCTTTTCGCTTGTTGCCGGTTAGCGCTCAACTCGGCATGGCGAGCGGCGTGACTGCTCCGGATCTATAGAGGAGATCGAGAAGGCCGATATGGAAAGACAATACGAGCCAGGGCCTGCCGGTGGACGGAAGGAGCCCCTCACCGACCCGCCGCCCAATCCTAAAGGGGGCCGGACGTTGATTGTCGATGCTCGAGATCCCCATGCCTACATCCGGCCCAGCGCGGCGCTGAAGGAAGCCGGCGAGACTGATCAGGTGTTCGTCCGTCCCGGCCTCTATGAAGACAAGGTGTTTGTCGCGGACCGTCCGGTCCTCCTCGTCGGCGCCGGACGCGACCATGTCCAAATCTACAGCCGTCGCGGGGGCCCGCTCTACCTTCAACGGGTACCCTCTGGCATGATCAGCGGAATCACTTTCCGGTACGTGGGAAGCGATCAGCATTCTGCAATGAACGTGCTGGATTCGGTCTGTACGATTACGCAGTGTCGGGCGACGGAAGGCGTGTTGTCGGGTGTGGTGATCTATGGTCCTGAAGCCCGCGTGACATTTGTCGACAACGAGGTCTGTTACAACCGCGAGTCAGGCATCTTTGTTTTCGCCGGCGCACAACCGCGCGTGGCGCAAAACGTCTGCTATGGAAACCATCACTTTGGGTTGGCCGTGCGAGATCCCGGAAGCCACCCGGAGTGTGTCCGCAATATCTGCCACAGCAATATGTTGAGCGGGATCTTGCTGTTTCACCATGCGGAAGCGTTGCTCCTCGACAATACCTGTCGTGACAACCAGCATTGGGGGCTTGTCATGACTCCGGATACGCATCCGACCCCGGCCCGCGAAGACTTGGTGACGGCCAATGTCCTGCTGCCTAATCCTCGGGGGTCATTGGTGGTTACAGAGCAACCCCTCGCAGATATCGGGCGATAGTTGCGCTGCTCCAAGAAACGCGCGTATCCGAAGCCGTGGTCGATGTTTGAAGAAGGGGCGGTGGTTCGACGCGGAGGGAGGTCAGCCCTGAATAGGGTGGGAGGATGGCTGGTGACCGGCCGGGGAATGAAACTGAAACCGGCTGCCGCCTTGTTGCTTGGCGGCATACATGGCTTTATCGGCATGTCTCAGGAGCTCATCGATATCCTGGTTGTCCAATGGGTAGAGGGTGATTCCGATACTTGCACCGATCGAGACGCGATGCGGCCCGAGTTCAAAGGGCGTGCCGATCGACTCCACGATTCGATTCGCGACCACAGCCACGTCTGCCTCGCCGGAAATGCCTTCAAGAATGGCGGTAAATTCATCGCCGCCCATGCGGGCGACCGTATCCACTTCACGGACGCACTCCGTGAGCCGCGCGGCGACGACCTTCAGCAGCTGATCCCCGACATCGTGCCCCAGTGTGTCATTGACGGCTTTGAAGCGATCGAGATCAAGGAGCATGATCGCCAGGGGTTGGTCCTTCCGTTTGCTCCGTGCCATGGCATGGACCAGCCGATCGCGGAAGAGCGTGCGATTGATCATGCCGGTCAACTGATCATACTGGGCTAGGTAGGTCAAGCGTTCCTGTGCCCGCTTGCGCTCGATGGCATAGAGAATCGACCGTGCGAGAAAGTCCGCCCCGCCTTGTCCTTTCACCAGATAATCTTGAGCTCCGTGTTGGAGCGCTTGTAGCGCGAGCGGATGATCATCGTGTCCGCTCAACACCACGACAGGTACACCGGGACTTGTCGCCAACACTTGCGTGACCGTGCTCAGACCATGCGTGTCGGGGAGCGAGAGGTCCAGGAGCACGACATCAAACCGGTCACGACTCAGTCTGGTCAGGCCCTCCGCCAAGATCGGAGCATGAGAGATGTCGAATTGATCGTGCGCCCATTCTGCAAGGAGATCTTGCGTGAGCTGGGCATCGACGGGGTTGTCTTCAACCAGGAGCACTTTGATCATGGCTTGTCGTTCGGGAGGTTGAAGGTCTCCGGTCCCGTTGCATCGTCTCTCAGAAAGTATAGCGGATGAATGTTCGTCAAGAAGCAGGGCAGGAATATCGAAAGTGGAATGTTCATCGCGAATGATGGCGAGACTGGCTTGGCGAGGTCAGCGTGGGATTCTCCCTCTGGCTCAAGGGTGCTCTTCGCGATAGCCCGGCTTGAAAGGGATTCTAACACGTCGCCTCGAAGCTTCAAACAATAGCATCCTTCCAGGCGACATTCTCGGTTCAGATGCAGATGCCATCCTCCGGATAACCCGCCTCGCAGATTGAAGGGCTGTAAGGACGCCCTGTTCACATTCCCAGACAGCAGGCTCACCAGCCCTGCCTCGTCCTTCGGGTAACGAGTAGGAACGAGCTAAAGAACAAAATCCGGCCAAGAGGTATCACAAAATGGCTCGGTTCCTTCCTCAACTTACCCGAAAGGTGCATGGGCTTGGATGCGCTAACTGGATGAAGTCATTGGAGCTGGTTGATTTGGCCTACTGCGAGACAATGGCATGAAAGCTGCGCTTTAGGCCATCGGTTCGCGACGCTGTGGTGTCCCAGCGATTTTGTGTTGGTAGGAGAAATGGGCGGGTGACATGAATCACGACCGACCTGCCCAAGAGGATCAGCGAGCAGCGAGCAGCAGCCTTGGCAGCCGGAGCGAGGATGTTGAGCGAACGAATGCCGCGTGGGCGATTCCTTTGGCGCTAGCGGGTGCCCTGCTTGTCGGGGATTCCGCCTGGGCCGAGAGTGAGATCTATGCCTACGTCGGGCCGGACGGGACCCTCGAGATGACGAATGTACCGACTGACCAGCGATTCCAACCGGCTGAATCGCGGGTGCGTCGTCTGTCACATCGCGTGTCAGTGGCAGAAGTGGAAGAGGCGGTTGAACGGTATGCCTGGCAATTCCACTTACATCCGGCCTTGCTCTTGGCCGTGATCAAGGCAGAGTCGGACTTTAATCCCACCGTCATTTCGAGATCGGGAGCGATCGGGCTCATGCAACTGATTCCTGAGACTGCCATTCGCCACGGCGTGCAAAACCTGTATGATACGGACGACAATATTCGCGGCGGCGCGCGTCACCTGCGGTATTTGCTGGATCGGTTTAACGGGAATGTGCGGCTGGCGGTGGCAGCGTACAATGCGGGCGAACGACGCGTGGAGCGCTATCGCGCGATCCCTCCCTATCCGGAAACCCGGGATTATGTCAGGAAAGTAATGATCTATTACAAGAGCTTCCGTGGTGATTATCAAGCGAGTCCGGGGAAGGCGGTTCTCCTCGCCATCCATCACAAGCCATTACAACTTCAGCCTCTGCCTGTTCCCACCGAATTGCGTGGTCGAGGATCTGCCGGTAGGAAATAGCTCTTCCCGAAGCATTCCCTTCCCTCTGTGTCGTCACCACGTGACGCTATCAAATAAAAAGGCCGACCTTTCGGTCGGCCTTTTTATATATCGCTAGGGAAAAGTAGTTGAGGTTGGTTGCGGGGAGAGGATTTGAACCTCTGACCTTTGGGTTATGAGATGGTCAATGGGCGAATTGCTAACGCTCTGATCTTTCGTTTGGTTTCTCTCCCA
>JAHFEW010000137.1 GCA_023248215.1 Nitrospira sp. | reverse complement strand
CGGAGGTCACGCTAGGGGGGGTGTTGCCGACCTTCACGGCTGCAGTCCGGTAGACCTCGCCTTTCTGCGTTCCGTCAGCAGGAATCATCTCAACACTGACCATCTGCCCCCGCCTCAACAGTTCGGCAGGCAAAGTTGGTTTGGTTTGTCCCGAGAGAGGGACGTTGTCCACGTACCACTGGTACTGAAAAGTAACGGCCTCCCGTTCTGGATCCTCCGCGACAATCTGCACGGCCACCGGGTCGGTCAATGGAATGGGATCGTGAAGGAGCTTGGCAGACTTGATGATAGGCGGTCGATTCCCTGACGATGCCTCTGCTCCACCAGAAGCATTTGGGGTTGAGCCTCCGGTGCAAGATACCCCTAAGGATAGAGCCAACAGTACAGCTATGAGAAGAACCGATTTTTGATAGACGAAAGAACACATGGCGGAACTTCTCACCTTCGTCATCATCTGGCGACGTCTTGAAACTAGGCTGTGGTGTCAGGTGCCCGACACCACAGCCTCAGAATCTGAAACTTATTCGCGATCAGCGAGCGACTTCAGTCGCGCTGATGGACCCAACTCACGAACCGGCTGTAGTACCCAGTGAGCGACGTGTCGGTTTGAATAGCTGCTCCAGTGCTCCCTTGATTGTTATAGGTCGCTTGCTCACCAAGGTGCATCGATCCGGCTGATGCCAATCCGACTCCGAGATCAATCCTGGTTGTGATGTTGGTATTCCCTCCGGAGGTGCTCGTCCCGACCACCGGCGCGGTTGAAGCCGTCCCGGTTTTGTAAAAGAGCACATAGAGATAGCTATTGCCATCTGATGCACAGAAATTATTGGTCGGGGCGAAGGTTGGGAAGAAAATGCTCCCGGCAATCAGGGTGGGATTGACCACCGACCGTTCGGCGGCATAGTTCACTCCAGCCACTGTCACCGGACCAGGCAAGGTCACACGCCAACCGTCTTTGCTCTGTACCAAGCCGACCATCGAGGTCGTACCAGAGCCGTTAAAGCTCGTCACGCCTGGATTGGTTGGATCGGTTACTTGAGTGGTACTGCCACTGCAGATCAGGCAGACGACCGCATTGGTCACATCCACAAGATCGTTATCCCAACAACTGGTGGTACTTGTCTCTGTACACATCCCATTCAATACCGAATCCTTAATACCGTAGAGGCGCTGGATACTGTTATCAACCTTATCGGCATTGCCAAAATATCGACCGGTGCCAAAAAACACCCACATGAGATTGGCGTCGTCAATGGTCACGGAAGGAGCAGCAGCCGAGGGTCCTACCTCTATCGTCGACGACGTGGCAGCATCGAAAAAGGTGTCGATGACTTCGGTTGGAGTTCGGTTGGTTCCATTCGCAATACCCCATGTTGTCGGAGTACAAGGAGCCGCTGCGCAGCTCATCTTCAGACGATACAGCTTGCCGCGCCAGGGCAATGATCCGTCGTGAATAGTCCTTGTGGCATACGCCACATCGGTTCGCCAATCTAAGTCTTTATCGACGGTCACGACATGCCCCATGAACGAGCGCCATGATCCGATCGGCATCGTCGTCATACTGCCGCCGACTGCGGCGACCGGCCCGAACTTGAGATCCACTGTGTATAGCTTGGCGGTCTGCGATGGAGACGATGGCAAATCGGCTTGATAGCCATTCGGCCCGGACCCGAAGATCGCAAACCATTTCTCGTTTGTTGGGTCTATGGACGCATCCGTCGTCGGATTCATGCGGGCAACGGCCGGATAGGAGGTTGTTAATCCCAACCCGCTGTCGGAGAAGGTCCACAAGAGTTTCGGGTTGACTTCCGGATTGGTGACGTCGAGGACGAAGTAGGCGCTATAGAAAGTCCTCGGCGTCCCACCGATCGTCGCCGTCATCGGCGGAGCACCCGAACCCGCAGCGCACTGTCCGCAACTCCCGCCCATCCGGAATCCCCCGATCAGGATCGTCCCCCACCCTCCCGGATGATCGGCATCGGGCGTGAAGATTCTCGCCTCCGCAATGGTAGGCTTCAGATCGACATAGTAGACATGCGTATAGTCGGTTCTAGCCAGCCATTGCAATTGCGGTAACAGTTGATACGGAACAAAGGACCAGAGTTCGGCTCCAAGGTTCGGACCGCTTGAATTGTCTGTCGGGTTCTTGGTGTACCACCCATGTTCGACCACTCCGGTCGTCGTCGAATCGTCCCCCTTGTGGTAATACCCGCCGTTAAACGCGTGGAGCATGCCGTCGTTGGCGCCAACGTAGACCACCTGCCGCCTGGTTCGATACTGCTGGTAGAAAGATGTGTAGGTCGCATCTCCGTACAGCAAGTCATACCGGGCTTTGGGTGCAGCGACAATGGTGGGCGTCGAGTGGATTGGATCGCCCAATTTCCACACGCTATAGGATCCGCTGCCGACTGGGACTTCGAGCATCCTTGTCCGCAGTCCTGGAACCTCTCGCCCCAGGATAAACTCGATCAGATTCGTCGCGTTGGAACCCCCGACGCAGGTATCCCCAGCGTAACGGAGATAGTCTCTTAATGTCGCGCAGTTGGCAGTGCTGAAGTCCATCTGCTCACCAGCATCCACAACGCCGTCATTGTCCGTATCCACCCAGGTGAGCGCCTTGCGAGAACTCCAATTCGTTAACGCCAGTTCCTTTCCTGCTTCCCAAATCGGCTTGATCGATTTGAGATCACCTGTGACCGTTGGAGTCGCACTGTCAGCCACTCCGTCTCCGTTCGCGTCGACGAATTTGTCGACAAGCACTTTTTGATAAGTCGGACTCACCGGGTTATTGTCATAGCGGCTAGTGATAATGAGATCCTGTGTATAGTTCAGAACTCCGTCTTGAACGGTGTCTTCGCGGAAGTTTCCGAACGCATCGACGAACAAGGCATGGGTATACCCGGCCCACTTTACGCTCGCTCCATTTTGCCCAACGTCACTCGTGTAGAAGTAGGCTTGATAGACCGATCCTTCACCCGTGGAAGAGGTTGCGAGCACCGAAATTGATGTACCGGAGGCACTCTTTCGCAGAATCGCGGTAATGGTCGCCATCAAACGATCTTGCAAATCATCGACATTCGACGACTCAAAGTAGTTATCGGGAATGCAATCCTGGTTGCAGCCGGGAAGCGCAGTACCAGGCGCCCCGGTGCTATTCATGACTTTGTCCCACTCCGAAGCCAGATCAGGGAGATTGTTCCCGTTGGTATCTTCAAATCCGCCCAGCTTGGCTGTGTGCATGAGAATCTCGCGGCCGGCGATGTTCCCAAAAGCAAAGAAGGTGTAGAAGGTGATATTTTGGAGCCCAGCCAAACAATGCCCGGTCACCCCGAGCACTGCAATCGTGCCATCAGCCGTGCCGCTACATGGCCGGAGGTCGTTGGTATGGGCCCAATAGGCCACGTCATCCAGATAATGGTTTCCGCTGCTGGCGTAATCGGTCTTATGCTCCCCGAGCAAAGTAGCCGCTGGTGTCGCGGTATTCGTGTTACATGTTCCATTCGCGGCATGGATCGTAGTACTCCCACCCACGCAATGCAACCCATGCTGGCCATGCGCATAGTCTTGTAGTCCGGCAGGAATGTTCGTGTCCTGCGTCGGTTCTCCGTCTGTCACAAGAATGACGAAAGTTTTACAACATGCCACTTGAGTTGACGTGGATGCCCATGGTGGTGTGTGGTTGCTGCCGAAAAAGAATGGATCCCGTCCGCAGGCATTGGTGATGAATCCAGCTGGGCAGACTTCCGCTCCCGTGAGAGCCGTGATCTCCGACGCTCCGATCGAACCGACCCCAGTCCCCCCAAACGCTACGCCATTCGAGTTCCCGCCCGAATAGGCGATGGGATAGACATAGGCAGTCGAAAGGTATGTGGAATTAATTTGCGCGATATAGCGGGTCGTTTCGTAGATCGACTCCGACAGAGGCGTCCAGGTCGAGGGGAACGATTCCTGGACCGCATCCACCATAGCAGCCGTATTGGTGTTGAAGGTTTCTACTGTCGAACCGCTAAAATCAATCGACTGGCGAGAGCCAAGCCCCACAAGCATCCGGGCTCCGTCACCGGTCGGCTTGAATTCAAAGAGTCCAAACCGAGCCTGAGCGCCAATCTGCTGAATAACTCCGGTGGGTTCGGTGCTGTACCCAATCTTCAGGTTATACTGTCTCTGGCTAAAACCATCTCCGCAGTTGCTGTTAAAGGAGTTGTCGTTATCCACGCAAAAGTACGCGGCGGCAGTGCCAATCCAGATCGTTGCAGGATTGCCTGACCTGTCGGCTGAGGGGATTCTTCCAACATAGGTATTGGCTCCGGCCCCACCACTGTAGGCAATCGACGCAAGCTCTGTATTTACACCGGAGGGCTGTGCCCGAACCGTCTTCAAGGCCGGAGTGCCGTTTGTCGGACAGCTCCCGTCTGCTGCTCGCGCGACAAAACAGTCCCCTCCAATCATCGATTTCTTCAGCGCATCGAATCGACGGAAGGTCGCCCAATTCAGAAAATTTCCGTCCCATTCGGTAGTGGAACATGCCGTCGCTAACGACGCTTTGGCTGTGGCAGGTTCGAAGCGCGCATCGGCGCCGGCATCGTAGGTGTAACAGGTCAGCGTATCGAAATATCCTGAGTAGTTGGTCGTATTCGTGAAGGCAATGTCGCCTGCATCAACGCAATCTCCGTCGTCAGTCCGATCACAGGCGAGTCCACTCATGCTTCCTGAGTTGTCGAGTACCAGAAGAATGTTAGGGAGAACTTGATCGCTGACGAAGGGCGGCACGGAATAGTACTGATCCATCGTCTGTGCTCGTCCTGGGCTGGGCCCTGCGAGACTAGCCACCAATGCAAGCATGACGGCTCCACGAAGTGCATTATTCCGGCGTTTCATGGCACCCTCCCTCTTCCTCATTCTCCTCCACTGGTGGTCTGACTCTCTAGCCATCGCGGTCAACTGGGCTAGAACGGCAAGTACAAAATAATCTGATCGATCTTGTCGGTGGTTCCTTTGAGGAGGTGATACTTCACCTCGATGTCCACCCTGATATCACCCGCATTCAGCGGGTCCCCGTGACGATCAAGAATGACGACGTCAGGGACCAGGCTGTAGGTCTTGTGATCGATTTGAAATGTGGTTTCGTAGATGCCCGTGATCTTTCCATCTCGGTAGGCGACGGCGGCGATCGGAAGCGATTGATCAGCAACCGTTACGCAAGGAATCACCACCGAGAACAGACTAATCGTTAAGGCTACTATCCAGGCAGTGATCCCTCTGGCTATCGAGCCACACCCAGGACGCCATGACCTCTGTGGCCGCTCTCTACCATTCATCATTGTGATGTTCATTGTGAACCCCCTGCCCACCGATTAAGCTCTTAAACCCCGCCTCTCCCCTTACAGCCTTCACCAGTCTTTTGCAGGCAATCGAATGTGACGATCACACGACTGGCTGAACCTGTTGCCGCATTGGCTGCTGTGCAGTCCACGCGATAGAACTGGTCAAAGGCAGGCTCACCACCTGTCAGATCATCCCCCATTCTCTGCTTGGAGTAGAGAAAGTCGATGTCGCCATTGATGATGTAATTATTGACGTTCATGGTGAGGTTGGGAGCATTGCCAGCCCCTATGGCGACATCGGGATTATTTCTCAAAGCGCCGTTGATTTCCTGGCTGAGAAACGCTGCATTCAGTGCCGGTACCGGTCCCTGCGGAGCAATGAGCGTAGCCGGCATTGCGGTGTCGTCGAGGGTCATGTTGATGACACGGACCGCCGTGCCGACGCAGGACTCGGCCGCATGAGTTCCTTCCTCAACCATGCGCACGGCGCCGGCCATCGAATTTTCCAATCCGGTCATGGTCAGCGCAGCAACCCCCAGGACTCCGGTCATGAGAGTCAGGATCATGACCGTCATGAACGACGCCCCGCGCTCATCGCGGCCCATGCGTACCAGACCGGCAATGTTTGTGTGATGCATTGTCATGATTAAAACCTCTGGTTTCTCAGCTCAACTGTTCGAGTCAAAATCCGTCTCCGGAACTGAAGATAGGCCTGCTGCTGAGCCGGCGTGGCATTGTCGCCAAAGGCGAAAACCCCGTTGGCGTGATTGTGATCGCTGATTGTTGGAATCACCATGTTGTGGACCATTATTTGATTCGCCTCACCCATCCCTTGGTCGGTCCTGGTTTGACGTGCCACGATGTTGATCTGGACCATGCGGATCGTGCGTGGCGTCATGTAGGTGCCGTAGGGCGCCGCCGTCCCAAACCAATTTCTATTCGTGATGAAATCCGCCTGATCGAATAAGTTGCTGAGGTCCAAATCGTCTGCATGGCCGTCTGGCCCCCCGGAATTGATTCGGGGATCGCACCCGTCGCAGGCATAGGCCAATTGAAGATCTTCCACTCCATCCATGATAGGGACGCAGTTCGCACCGGCCTGATTGCAGCTCGGCGGCCCCCCGGCTCCGACCAACACCGCCGGCACGGCCCCTCGCACCAGGCAGGGGGCACTGCCCTGACAAATATTGAGCACGTCGGGAGGGGGAATCACCTGATAGGTGATGCACTGGACTAAATACACCTGCGTGCCCGTCCCAAACTGAGTGGGCGCTGGAATAGAGGGCGCCAGGTTGAGCCCACCCGCAGGCGTTCCCACAATGATGGAGCCGGCGACTCCTGCGAGTGATACGTTCATGCCCAAGAGCGCCAGAGTTCCCCCTGGAATCGCATTCCCCATCGTAGTCACCGCGTTCACCGGCATAGGGATCGCTGCAATCGGCAGATTGGGACCTCCGATTGTACCCGGCACCGGCGCGAGCACTTGCCAGAGCGGCCCCATCGGCGCAATCGAATTCGTCATGGGGACCACCATGGAAATAGTGTCGGGCCCGAAGTCGGCCCCAAGCGGATTGTTGTCCCCCGGCACCAATGCCGCCGGCGTACCATTGATATGACACCCCCCCACGGCACCTTGCATTCCTTGCATCCCAAACCCGGCAAGCTTGAGATCCGCCGCGATCATATCGAGGGCATTGCGCGCTGTCGCTTGAGTATTCCCCACCTGGCCAGTCACGCGCGTCGTCTTCTGACTCACTGTCAACGCCCCAAACCCGGCAGCGATAATGGCTGTGGACATGACGGCGGCTATCATGACCTCCGCGAGGGTAAATCCACTTTCCTTGGCGGCGCCTCGAGGCTCCAGCGACTTGAACATGGGTTCCCCCATTGGTTGCGTGATCATTGGGCAAATCTCTCTATTCCGGAACGATCTGTGTTTGAAACGTGACAGATCTTAGCCGCTGTACTTGAGTACGATCATTCCACTGAAGCTGTACTTGGACTTGAACAGCAGCCGAATTCGCGCTGATCGGCAGGATCGGCGTAACTTGCACAACACCCTGCACATTCAGCAGGTTGGACGCCAGCACTAGCCCGCGCCATTGGACACAATCGCCTTGAACCTCTCGCGTAGCCGCAGTCGATAATGGTTTCCAAGGAAAGGGGGAGGCCGGAGGCGGCGCAGGAATTCCGCCCACAAGGCAGTTCCCAGGACCCACCGTCTGAAGATTGTTATAGGCCCAGGCGTTGCGCCGGTGATTCTGGATTCGTTCCATCATGTCGGAGGCAACGTTCGTGACAATGGATAGATCATTGGCATCCACGTTTTTCGTAAAGGAGATGCCCTGCATAGCAGCCATGCCCATGACACCCACACCCAACAAGGTAGCGGAGATCAGGACTTCTATCAG
>JAHFEW010000015.1:41861-61355 GCA_023248215.1 Nitrospira sp. | reverse complement strand
ATCATGAGCATCACCAGCCCAGACGACCTTCATCAACACTTTACCCAAGCCTTCAACTCGGGCGACCTCGACGCGGTCATGAAGCTCTATGAGCCAGACGCCGCCCTGGTGCCGCAACCGGGGCACGTCACGACGGGACAGGCGGCCAATCGTCAGGCATTGCAGACATTCATGGCGCTCAAAGGCCGCATGGATATCACCACTGTTTACGTGATCCGCGCGGGCAACCTGGCACTCCTTCGAGGAGAGTGGCACCTGACCGGAACCGGCCCGGACGGCAAGCAAGTGGAGATGAGCGGAAAGAATGTTGAAGTAGCCCGCCGACAATCAAACGGCGACTGGCTCTTCGCCATCGACCATCCGTTTGGAGCGATGTAAGATTAGAGCGAGCGATCTCTGTTCTGCGCCTGCGAACGACTGACTAGGCCGGTCCGATCCGAACCGATCCGACCGGAACAAAACAGGCCAAGTCTCAACTACAGCGTTCATGCGGTCACTCGTCCACATCATACCGCTCCTGGCATTTTGCCTCTCTTTTCACTGACGCATGGATCGATGTGATTGGATGAGAGGATTTACGACGGGTTAGTGTTTCTCAAACGGCCGCTCCGCCCTCACCGCCGACGGGAAATAGCGCCACCGCTTCTGCGCATCCACATCGAACGCACCGAGAAATGTGGCCTGACCAGTCAACGATTGAAATTCCACCAGGCGAATGGTGCAACTGTCGGGATCAATCACCCGCGCGTCGTACTGACCCAACACGGTGATCGCGCCCGACGCCTGCTGATACACATTGCGCCGTCCGACATACCCCGTATCGGGGAATAACTCGGCCGTGCCCGTGCAACCCTGCGGTCCTTCGATTCCAAGGGTCAAACGATAGCGGGCGAGAAATGGATGGGTGGCAATTCGAGTGACGCTCAAGCGGAGCCCAGTGGTGGGAAGATGGACCTCGGCCGGCTCGGGGCGATCGCTATTGCAAGCCGACAGGAGGAGGACCAGACCGATCATGCTCCAGCCTGGTCCTCGCAGCCGCATCACTTGGCGGTGGGCACCTTCGAGGCCGCTCCGATGGCATCGAGTCCGGCCTCGGCACAGGCATCGTCCAGATGGGTTCCCGGTGCGCCACCAACTCCGATCGCACCCACCACCTCGCCGGCAATTTCGATCGGCAGGCCACCACCGACCATCAAGATGCTGTCATTCATATCGCGCAGCGCCTGCAACGCAGGCTGCTTGGCGATCATCTCGGCCAGGTCGGTCGTCGCGCGCCGCAAGCTGGCAGCGGTATAGGCCTTCTTTCGGCTGCTCTCAACCGTGTGCGGACCAGCACCATCCGCGCGCAGCATGGCCCGCAACACACCCGCGCGATCCACCACCGACGCGCTGACACGATAGCCGTCCTTCTTGCAGAACTCGAGAGCCGCTTGCACAGCTTTCCCCGCCAAGACCGTCGGCAGGACGGATTCTTTCGGCAAGTCCTCAGCCGCTTTCGTCACAGCCGGCCATCCGCCGACCATCAGCAAGGCCCCGGCGATCACGCCAACATATCCCAACCCTCTTCCAGACGATCGCATACCCCTCACCATCGCGTACCTCCCTTATCCTGACTTGCGCAAGGTTCTAGCCAACCGCGTACAACCACATAGATGACGCGCGAGCCTACGGCCATAGAACCGATCTGTCAAGACTCGGGCAACGAGAATGAGGCTGGCGAACGGTGACAGGACAGACGACTAAGAATAGAGCGCGAACTTTGCCGCAGGGGACAACTGGTCATGGCCGAACGAATGAGGCAACCTATAGCGCGTGGCATCGAGCCCGGCATCGGAAGTATAGGCGCCGACGAGCACGATCCGTGGCTCAGTCTGCGATCGACCACCCCGATGCAATCCGCTCGTATCGCAGAGAATAGTGGTGTCGGCCTGCTCGACGCAACACACCGACGGCAGCGGGGTCTCGCTGATCAGCCGGGCAAGCACATCCTGCTTCGGATAGCGGCCGATCGGTGGAATGGCCGGGAACAATGTGCCGAACTCGCCTCCTGCGTGAGACCGTCTCAGATAGGTGAGCGGCCCCATGCTTTCGTCGACATCGGTGAGCAGCACGAACGCTTTGATGAGTCGCTTATCCTCATGATCGCGATGACACAACTCGGCGGAGATCGAAGGCTCACCCTCGCGCACAGGAAGGTTATACCAAACATCCACGTAGTTGAGGCGGACCTGCAGCCCGAGGTATGTGCTGGCGAGGCTCAGCAGATGCGGGTGGAGCAAGAATCGGGCAAAGGAGGATGGAATCGCCTGGCGTGTCGCACGGTGACCGATGGCCCGCACCACATACCATTTGGCGTCGCTCGGATTGAATCGCTGCCGGATCTTGCGTTGTATGTCGTGTGCTGCCAGCAGCACTTGCGCATCCCGCGCCAGATCCTGAAACAACGCCGCATCCTGCGCCAGTGCCTCGACGGAGGTGCGGAATATTCCATCGGCTTGCAGCGCACGCAGGGCCTCCTCACCATGCGAATCGAGCGCCTGTGGAATCACGCGAAACAATCGGCGAGATCGGCGATTGATCGCCCCATATAGCGGCGCACACCAGCGGAGACGATAAAAAAATCTCCCGACGATCGACAGCGGCCACAGGTGCACGAAGAACCCGCGCACTAACTGAGAGCAGGTTCTGCCGTGCCAGAGATTTCGCCAGGCTTCGACTCATTTCACGCATCCCCCTCTGGCGGCCCAACTGAAGATGGGGGCCAGGCTGCAGGCCACAGGTTTGGGGTAGAACACCTGCGGCGCGATGATTTCATGCCCTCGCTCTGCCGGCGCGCAGCACAGGTCCAGGCAATGGATCCGCTCCGCAATTCCTTGCGTCTCATAAACAGGCCCCGAGATGAATACGGGAATCGGCGCAACAGGGTTGGCCAAGCAGGGTATGCGATGAGCTGAACAGCCGGTTAGTAGTTAGCGATGGGATGGATCACCGAATCGAGCGTGCCAGGGCGACGCAGCTCCTCGATCCACACTTTCGCCTGCGCGACATAGAAGGTATAGTCGCTTTCCGGATAACTTAACACCACCGCATGCAGGAGTTGTTCGGCTTCTTGCTCTCGTCCGGCGATCAGACTCGTCCGAGCCGCCTGCAGGGTGCAGGACGCGGCCAGGGCCTTGGGATCAACGGTGGTGCGTACCGGCTGTCTCGTGACGAACCGATCAAGACTCTTCGGAACGTCTGGAGCGGGGACGACATGAGTATCGGCGGATTGTTGAAGCTGCTTGGCTGTCGATAATACCGTCTCAACATCGCCGCTGGATTGACAATGCCGATACAACTCCCACATCGACATGACGGAGACCGATCGTGGAGCAGACGTGCGAGCAGCCGGCTCAAACAATTGGCAACCGGCCAAGAGGAGACTGAGAAATATGAGCGCGGCAGATTTCATATGCATGATGTCGCGTGGTCTCTCTTATCCTTACCGGATCATTTCTCTCACTGTCAAGATTTCAGGGCAGCAGAATGGAGAAAAGATACCGGCAGGTCGACGCTCACGCAACAACCATGGGAGCAGAATTGTACGCGGATGATACATCCCAGCCAGGGATGACTCAGTGCGTGACAGGCAACCCCTCTCGAATAATTCCAATGTCCTCGATCAAGGCGCGTAACGGTTCCGCCACGGACCAGGCCTGCGCGCAACAGCCACGGGCCTGGTATGGCTTCTGGCCGTCGAAGATTTCCGACACCTGGCCGACACAGGCCTCATCGAGATGATCGAGCAATCCGTCGAGAAACGTTCGCGCCTCGCATCGTACCGACGAACTGGCGCCATATGTCTTCACCCAGGCAGTCACGAACGGACCGAGGAGAAAGGGCCACACGGTGCCTTGATGGTACGCACCGTCTCGCTCGGACACCCCACCGTGATAGGACGCACGGAATCGGATATCCTCCGGCGCCAGCGTACGCAACCCGACCGGTGTAAGCAATCGCTCTTTCATCACCTGTAGAACTTGCCTCGCCTGTAGTTCAGTGACCAACTGATCATCCAAGGCCACCGCATAGATCTGGTTTGGGCGGAGCGACGCATCGTCTCCGGTCCGCCCGTCTACTACATCGAACAGATATCCTCCGGTCTGGTACCAGAATCGGGCGCGAAACGACTCGGTGGCACGTACACGATCCCCAAGGCATTGCGCCGCATAGTCTGGCTCGTCGAATCGCGTCGCTAATTCCATCGCAACCGCCAGCGCCCGCACCCAGAGCGCCTGAATTTCTACCGGCTTGCCTTGCCGTGGTGTGACCACCCAGTCACCGATCTTGGCATCCATCCACGTGAGCTGCGCGCCGTCCGCGCCGCTCATGATCATCCCATCGTCATCCATCCGGATTCCGAACCGTGTCCCACGACGATACCCCTCCAGAATCTGTTTGACCGCCGGCCAGGCTGCCTGGCGGACCCCAGCAAGGTCTCGGCTGTAGTGGAGGTAGCGCCCCACGGCGTGGACGAACCACAGTGAGGCATCGATCGTGTTGTACTCAGGCTGTTCGCCCACATCGGGGAATCGATTCGGCACCATGCCCTGCGACAGCTGGGAGGCAAACGCCTCGATCACCTGCCGGGCAATGTCGTAGCGGCCTGTCACCAGGCAGAGCCCCGGCAAGCCAATGAAAGTGTCCCGTCCCCAATCGGTAAACCAAGGATACCCTGCAATCACGGTCTGCCGGTCTCCTCGTTGGGCCAGGTATGCAGCGGTTGCTGTCCAGAGTCTGCGCGTCAGCCGGTCGTCCGTCGGCACGGATTCCTGCATCCCTTCGCGACGGCGGCGCTCCTGAGCCATAACCTGCCCAACATCGACGGACGGAAGACTCTCGGTGGTCAATACAAGCTCAGCCGCCGTTCCAGGAATGAGGGTGAACAACCATTCGCCCGGTGACCACCAGTCCTCCACAGGGTCGAGCCCACGCTCGAGCTCGATCCGATACTGAACATCGCGATACCAATCCGGCCCATGCCGGTACTGTCCATTGTGAAAGGCATGCACCGGAGGCAAGCCATCGTAGGGTTGCCAGGTCACCTGCCCTTCCTCGATTGTGGCCTGGCTATGGACGCCAGAGTTCTCGTGATGGGTCGCATGGTAATCGCGGCCCGAGAGCATCGGTCTCACTCGCAGGACAATGCCGGGCGGTGCGTTGTCGACCAGGCGCCACCGTACGACGACCATGTCGCGCCCATGCGGGCACAGTACTTCCCGCTCGAGCTGTATGTCGTGAGACGCATAGCGCCAGGTCGGCCAAGGGACGGCAGAAAACCCCTCGCAATGCCGGTAGCCTTCCGGATGGACCGCGCCGCGATAGAGATTCGTCGACAGCGGGAAGGGGTGATCGCCGGCCTCCACCCATTCCTCGAGGTGATTCACCATGACCACACGATCGACCGGTGGATGTCTGGCCACTAGCAGCAAGGCGTGATAGCGACGCGCATTTGCTCCGGCGACCGTCCCTGAGGCATAGCCACCTCGCCCATTCGTCTCCAGCCATTCGAGACTGAGCGCTCGATCAAGGTCTTGGCAGCGTATCGAATCGATCTTCAACCCCTACTCCCCTGACTGTTGAATCAACTTGGCCACGAGTCCGGTCCAGCCGGTCTGATGTCCCGCGCCGATGCCGGCACCGTTGTCTCCATGGAAATATTCGTAGAACATCACGAGATCGCGCCAGTGCGGGTCCTGCTGGAACTTCTCAGTCCCGCCATAGACGGGACGCCGGCCATCCGGCCCGCGCAGGAAGGTATGTGTGAGGCGTCGCGACAGTTCGGCCGCCACTTCGGCCAGATTGAATTTCTTTCCGGATCCCGTCGGATACTCGACGGTAAAGGTGTCGCCTAAAAAATAGTGAAACTTCTGCAGGGATTCGATCAGCAGATAGTTCACCGGAAACCACACGGGGCCTCGCCAATTCGAATTGCCCCCGAAGAGACCGGTGGTGGACTCCGCCGGTTGGTACTCGACGCAATAGTCCATTCCCATCGATGAGAACACGTAGGGGTGGTCTTTGTGGTAGCGGGACAGGGCCCTCACGCCATGGGACGACAAGAATTCGTTTTCATCCAGCATGTACCGCAAGACCTTGGTCAGCCGGCGGCGGTTCACGAGCGACAAGAAACGACGCACCTCTCCATCCTGTGAGTGGGTTTCGATGTGGAGGCTGAAGTCGGGGCGATTTTCGATGAACCATTGCATCCGATGCTTGAAACGCGGCAACTGGTCGATCAGTTCGGAATCCAAGGTCTCCACGGCAAACATCGGAATCAGTCCGACCATCGACCGGACCTTCATGGGAAAGGTCTTTCCATCTGGCAAATGCAGCACATCGTAGAAAAAACCATCCTCCTTGTTCCAGAGTTCGATCTTCTCATTGCCGATGTTGTTCATCGCCCGACAGATATAGACGAAATGCTCGAAGAACTTGCTCGCGACATCTTCATACGCGCGGTCTTCCCTCGCCAGCTCGAGCGCGATGGACAACATGTTCAGGCAATACATCCCCATCCAACTGGTCGCATCGGATTGCTCGATGTGACCGCCGGTCGGGAGGGGCGCGCTCCGGTCGAAGACTCCGATATTGTCCAATCCCAAAAATCCGCCCTGAAAAATATTCTTCCCCCCGGCATCCTTACGATTCACCCACCAGGTAAAATTCAACAGGAGTTTATGGAAGACCCGCTCGAGAAACACGCGGTCGCCCACCCCTTTTCGTTTCTTCTCGATCTTGTACACGCGCCACGCAGCCCAGGCATGCACCGGCGGATTGACATCCCCCAAGGCCCATTCATAGGCAGGAATCTGCCCATTGGGATGCATGTACCATTCGCGCAGCATGAGGACGAGCTGATCCTTGGCGAATTGCGAATCGATGAGCGCGATCGGCAGGCAGTGAAATGCCAGATCCCAGGCTGCGTACCAGGGATATTCCCATTTATCCGGCATGGAAATGACATCCGCATTGTAGAGATGCGTCCAGTCGACGTTTCTGCCGTGGCGCCGTTCCTGCGGGGGTTCCGGCCCAGCAGGATCACCCTTGAGCCAGCGATCGACCTCATAATGATAGAACTGCTTGCTCCACAGCAGTCCGGCAAAGGCTTGGCGCTGCACCATGCGCGCATCCTCGGACACATCTGAAGGCGCCAGGTCCGCATAAAACTCATCGGCTTCCGTAATTCGTGCTGCGAAGACGGCATCGAATGTCGTCGGATCGAGGCCCCCCTCGGCGGTTCCGTTCGTGAACCGCAATCGAATGGTTACGGGCTGCCCGGGCATCGCCGAGAGAACATAATGCGCCGCCGCTTTCGATCCGATGTGGCTGGGATTCACGGCTGACTTATCGCCATGGACGATATACTCATTGATACCGTCCTTCACATACTGCGCTCCATCGGCATCGCCATAGAGACGTCGCGTATTGGTTTCGTTCTCCGTAAACAGTAGATCCGGTTCGCCCTCGCAAAGGAACCGGCGCCGACCATAATATTCGTGATCAAACTCGACCACGCTGGCGCCTGTCGTCGACTCGGCCTTCCGCATCCGCGGGCGTCGCAGATCGAGCCCCCACGACCAGGTATTGCGGAACCAGATGGTGGGCAAGACCGTCAATTCCGCCGGGTCCGGACCGCGGTCGATAACCTGAATGCGTAGGAGCAGATCCTCGGGAGCGGCCTTGGCATATTCCACAAACACATCAAAATATCGGTTGTCGTCGAAGACCCCCGTGTCGAGCAATTCAAACTCCGGGTCCGTCCGGCCCCGGCTGCGGTTTTCTTCGACCAATCGCGCATAGGGAAACGCCGCTTGAGGATATTTGTAGAGAAACTTCATGTAGGAATGAGTCGGCGTCGAGTCGAGATAGAAGTAGTATTCTTTGGGATCTTCCCCGTGATTCCCTTCATTCCCCGTCAGGCCGAACATCCGCTCTTTGAGAATGGGGTCTCGCCCGTTCCAGAGGGCCAGCGCGAGACAGATGAACTGATGCCGATCACAGATTCCGGCGAGCCCGTCTTCATTCCAACGGTAGGCTTTCGAGCGGGCATGATCGTGCGGAACTGCTTCCCAGGCCGTGCCATAGGGACTGTAATCCTCCCGGACCGTCCCCCAGGCCCGCTCACTGACATAGGGGCCCCAGCGTTTCCAATGCTGCCGGCGCATATCATCCTCATCGAGGCGCCGCTGCTCTGCCGACTGCCAAGGCCGCGGCTTCCCTTCAGCTGGTGTCGACATTCCACAGACTCCCTTGTCCCGTGAGAAAACACGTAGCTCAAACAGCCGCCAGCATGCACCCAGCCCCTGAAAGATTCAACTGAGATTCGAGAGGACGTTCCCATGCCCCTCTGAGACCGTCACGTCAGGGCAAAGAGAACAGTGGCCGCCTTACGACAGAAGTCGATGGGGCAGCCCGATCCTTACGAGGGCCGGTGAAACTAGATTGGATCTTGGAGATTGGGAAAGGAACGAATACGAATAGGTAATGGAACGGAGAAGAACGGGAAGGGATTCTCAGCAGAGAAGAGAACGCGCTAACTCCAGACGACGGCTTCTTGATTCATCAGGTAGTCGATGACCTCGATGCTATCCCGTAACTGAATTTGCGCCTGCTCTGACATCGGCAAAATCGCCCCCAGGAGCTTGCCGGATTCCACCTCCGCCAAGTTGGGGATCCCGTCAGTACTCCGCTTTTCCAGATCAAATCGAAAACTAGCCACCTGTTACCTCCAATCCTTTGTCGGTCGTGGTTGAGCAATTCTTGAGCCACACCAGAGGAGCCTCGAATGCACTGCGTACAATGAAGCATAGCACACGGAGTGCTCCGGCTGGCGGAGGTGGCTAACCTCGTAATTTGTTATCGCTTTGCTGCCGAAATCTACTGTGACGCTGCAAGTGGGGGCAAGGCACCGAGATAGGAAAATTCACCGATCTTGACCAATGCCGTATCGGCACGCAGCCGGAAATCGTCTCGCGCGGTGTCAACGAACCGTGGATCCACCGTCAAATCCGAATCGGGCTTCAGCTCGGGAGCCGGTTGGTGGGGGGGGCCAGGCCGGAGATAGTTAGATTCGGAGTTCTGCATCGCATTGTAAGACAATGCCACTCGGCTGGAAGGGCCGACGACGAACCCGTAGGTATTGAGACTCACAATATTGCCGGAGGCTTCATTCTGTGAGGTCCCGAGAAAGGCCGCACCCCCGCCGTTTTTCACGAGTGTATTGCCGACCAGCACCGCGCGCGACTGATCATTGACGATGACGGCCTCGAACAGGTTCCTGGTAATGATGTTCCGTTCAAGCCGCACGCTGGATTTGCCCGCAACGCTGACCCCATGATCGTTATCATGGATGAAATTGCCTTGCAGGACCGCCTGGGAATTCGCAAATTGCACTCCGGTAGTTTCACTGCCGCCGATGATGCAATTCTCGATGCGAACATCCTCCACCTGCTGGGTGAACAGCATACCCTTCACGCGCACATGATGCAGGACAATACCGTGGCCATTGAACATCCCCATGGCATGACCGCCATGTTCGTTGATCGTGAAGCCAGAAATCTCAATATCAGTCGCCCCATAGGGCCACTTGCCGACATGGAACACCCCCACCCGTTCACGTCCCAGGATCGTGACCTGATCCATCCCTGCCCCGATCAGGCGAATCTTCTCTTTGCTGTGGATGGTCACATCCTCGGCATAGGCGCCGGGCTTGATGAAAATGGTGTCACCCTTCTTCGCGGCCTCCACCGCTTCCTGGATGGAGCGGTACTGACCGGACCCGTCCAGCGCGACGACGATTTGCTGCGGCTCGACCCGAGCCACCTCGTCGGCCCATACGAGCGAATGGCTCGCGGCCCCGAGCGACAGACACAAGAATACGATCTTCAGCATCCACATCATGGTAGGAATGGTCATACCGCCGGGCATGGCGAGAAGTCAATCGGTCACCGTTGCTGGGACAGGCCCCCCATGGTATCTTCCGGCCCTATGATCCTCGTGGGCCTCACCGGCGGAGTCGCGACCGGCAAAAGCACGGTCGCCAAGATGTTCGAGCGATGCGGAGCCTATACCATTGATGCAGACCTGCTCGCCCATGGTGTCGTGGAACCGGGCAAACCGGCCTGGCGTGCCATTGTCAAGGCGTTCGGCAAGACCGTCCTCAACCCTGATCGCACGCTCAATCGCCACGCGCTGGGCGCCATCGTCTTTCGAAACCAATCCAAGTTGCGCCGTCTTGAGCGAATCATTCACCCCCGCGTCGCACGTGAACAAGCCAGATTGACAAGACAAACCGCTCGCAAAGATCCTAAGGCCGTCGTCATCTACGACGTCCCACTCTTGTTCGAAGCCGGGATCGACAAACGAGTGGATAAGATCATCGTCGTGACCGCCGACCGCCAAACCCAGATCACCCGCCTAAAAAAACGTAACGGGCTCACCCGCGCAGACGCCATCCGACGCATCCGCAGTCAAACGCCCATCAGACAAAAAGCCGTAGCTGCGGAATACCTCCTTGACGGCACGGCCCCTCGCTCCCGATTGCTGGTCCAAGTCAGACGACTCTACCGCGAGTTGCGCGCATTTGCTTAGGCCGCCGCTTTTCCCTCGTTGCCCCCGTGTGTTAGCATCCGCTCATGCACAACGTTGTCATCATCGGATCCGGCCCTGCCGGGCTCACCGCCGCCCTCTATGCCGCGCGAGCCAACCTGTCCCCGCTGCTCATTGAAGGCTGGCAGTCCGGAGGACAGTTGACGACCACCACCGATGTCGAAAACTATCCCGGCTTTTCCAAAGGCATCATGGGCCCTGAATTGATGAAGGAAATGCGGTCTCAGGCCGAGCGGTTCGGCACGGAATTCTTGACCGCCGATGTCTCGGCAGTAGCTCTCAAGGGACGGCCATTTCGCCTGACCATTGACGGGGAACAACTGGTTGAGACGGCCGCCCTGATCATCGCCACCGGCGCCTCGCCCATTCGCCTCGGACTACCGGCGGAAGCACGGCTCACCGGGCACGGGGTCTCGACCTGCGCGACCTGCGACGGGTATTTTTTCCGCGGCAAGGATCTGGTGGTCGTCGGCGGTGGCGACAGCGCGATAGAAGAAGCCATCTTCTTGACGAAATTCGCCCGCATGGTCACCGTGGTCCACCGGCGGGACAAGCTGCGGGCCTCAAAAATCATGCAAGACCGCGCCATGAAGAACGAAAAGATTTCCTTTGCATGGAATTCCATGGTTGAAAATATCCTCGGACAAGACTTGGTTACCGGTGTCCGGCTCAAGAATATCGTCACCGGGGGTTCGACGGACATGCCCTGTGACGGGGTCTTTGTCGCCATCGGGCACCGCCCCAATACTGATCTCTTCACCGGTCAACTCGACTTGGATGAACAGGGATATGTGCGTACATTCCAAGGGACCGCAACAAGCGTTGCAGGCGTCTTTGCCGCCGGCGACGTACAAGACAAGAAGTACCGACAAGCAGTGACCGCCGCTGGTTCCGGCTGCATGGCCGCCATCGATGCCGAGCGATTTCTTGAATCAGCTAATCATCACCTCTAAATTCTCCACAGGGTGCTCAAAATGGTCGTCCAACGAGGCCGCAGGCGAGGCACATACCGGAGGCGTACCCTCAGGGGTACGTTGAGGATTTTGTCGAGCCGAGAACGACGTTGGCGGCCATTTTCAGCATCCTGCTAAAATCATGCACTGCGCGATCGTCCACTACCACGAGCTCGCCCTCAAAGGGCGTAACCGCGATTTCTTCGAACAACGGCTCGTCCGCAATCTCCGGCTGGCCTTGAAAGATCTGCGGGTCCGGCGGGTTGAGTCCTTGCAGGGACGCATCCGGATTACGATTCCCGATCACATGTCGCCCGATTGCGTTGCGGAGCGCTTGCGCCGCACCTGCGGCGTGGCGAACTTCCTGCTGACCGAATCCGTGCCGCTGGACCTGAACAGCCCGGACCTGGCGGCACTGAAGCAGGTCGCTGGACGGCTAGTCGCGAAAGAAGTATTTCAGTCATTTCGGGTGACTGCGAAACGTGCAGACAAACGTCTCCCGCTGACCTCCATGGATGTTGAACGCGAAATCGGGGGGCACCTCTGCGCGGTCACGGGGAAAACCGTCAAACTCAAACAACCGGACCTCACCCTGTATATCGAGCTGCTCACCCATGAGGTCCATATGGCGGCGAGGAAGATATCGGGGCCGGGCGGTATGCCGGTGGGAACCAGCGGGAAGGTGGCCTGCCTGCTCTCCGGCGGAATCGATTCCCCCGTCGCGGCCTACCGCATGATGAAACGCGGCTGCAAAGCGGTCTTCGTGCATTTCTCGGGTCGCCCGCTAGTCAGCCGGGCCTCAGAGGAAAAGGTACAGGAGCTGGTTCAGTTGCTGACGGCCTACCAATACCATTCACGACTCTACATCGTGCCATTCGGTGAGATTCAACGTGAAATCGTCGCGAATGCCCCAGCCCCCTTTCGCGTGGTGTTGTACCGGCGAATCATGGTGCGCATTGCGGAAGAACTAGCGCGGCGTGAGGGCTGCTGGGCCCTCGTCACCGGCGATAGTCTCGGGCAGGTCGCCTCGCAAACGGCGGAGAATCTGTCGGTGGTTGAAGGGGCGGCAGAACTCCCGCTCCTCCGCCCGCTCATCGGGATGGACAAAATCGAAATTACCGAACAAGCGCAACAGCTGGGCAGTTTTGCCACGTCGATTGAGCCGGATCAGGATTGCTGCAAGCTCTTCGTGCCGCTACACCCGAGCACCAGAACCAGGGCGGAGGATATCCACCGTATCGAACGGGGGCTGGAGATCAGCACGTTCGTCAAGCAAGGGGTGGAGAAAGCCGAACTCTCCACCTTCACTTTTCCCTCGTAGTTCGATCCAGCGCCTTCTCCCTGACGATACGAAAGTGCGCATTGAGCTCCCGCTCCATGGCAACCGCGACCAACCAATCAGGCACGATGGTCTCCACCTCGACCAATAACTCAAATTCCGCCCGCGTCTGATTCCCGTCGCCGGCCGGTTGCAGCTTCCACACTCGATGGTATCGCTTGAAATCTCCACCCTTGAGATCCGTGACGAGCCCGCCTCCAGGCAAACCCTGCGACTCACAGAGCAGCCGCTGTTCGCCGGGCAACAGCGCATGAGAAATATAGAGATCCGTGAGGACGCGTCCTTCATGGTCTTCGAGGTGCGCCAGTCGCATCTGGGTCTCAAACAACTCGGGCCATTTGCGATAGTCCGTCAGGATCGAGTGGAGAACGGCTGGGCTGCCGGGGAACAACAATGTAGCCGTCGCTCGAACGCCGCCGGCCGGATCGGGCTTCACGACAAGCGCCCGAAGCGGCTGGACCGAGCCGACCTCTCCTGCCGCCACGATTGCCCCAGGAAACGAAACTAGGGCCATCAGGCAGCCGGACAGAAGCACACGAAAGAAAGCGAGCCGTACCATGGCAGCCAGTCAATATGCGGAGAAGGCGCCGACGAACCATACGAACTCATGCCCATTGGCTGGAAACAAGAATCCACCGCTGGAGCGAAAGACATTCATGAGAGTCTCCCAACGTTGAAGCCGTGACCGCGAGAGCGCGACCGCAGTCGATCGCCGATACACGCCGGCGTCCAAGGATTATACTGAGTGGTTCGGCGTAGTGCGAGAACAGCGACGGTGGGAGGAGCGATCGCAAAGTTTCACAACCGGCGAGCAGCTCTGGAACGGAGGCCCTGAGTCGGCTAGGCACCTTGCGTGGGGGCTGAACGAAAGACCACCACCACTCCGGAAGTATCTCCCTTGTCATCATGGATCAAAGCCACCGTGTCGCTAATCCGGTGCTCATCCCCTTGGCGGCTGATCAACAGGAACGGACGCTGTGCCAGGTCCGACGATTTTCCCATGTGCAGGGCGTGCAAGGCCGGATTCATGACCGGTCTCCGGCTGTCCGGATCCAAGAGGATCACAATGTCCTCCACAGGCTTGCCTATGGCATCCGACTGCATCCAGCCGGTCATACCTTCTGCGGCCGGATTAAGCATCGTGACCTTCCCCTGTCGATCGACCGTCATGACGGCGTCCCCCATCGACTGCACCACGGCATCCAGCCAGCGTCCGCGTTGCTCCGCAATGCACGACACACGATGCCGGAAGAGGGCCAATTCCACCGCCGCACGCAAATCGCTGCTCACAAAGGGCTTAATCAAGTAGGCCAGCGGCAGCGTAGGCCTCGCTCGCTCCAGGGTCTCCTCATCCGAGAACGCCGTCAGATAAATCACGGGAATGGCGTACTGGGATCGGATCGTCCCTGCGGCTTCAATGCCATCCATCGGTCCCTTCAGTTTGATGTCCATGAGGATCAAGTCCGGCCGATGTTCACCAGCCAGCTGGACCGCCTCGCTGCCTGAAGACACCACGCCGACCACCAGGTAGCCGAGCGAACGAAGCTGCCGCCGGATGGCCTCAGCCACTACCACTTCATCATCAACGATCAGAATCTTGGCGTGCGCCATGGTGCAACCAGATAGAACGAGACCGGTGTATGATTTTTGCCCTTCATGCCGAGAGCCATTCGAGCCCACGGCACAGGTCTCCCCACGTCCATCGTGCTAGGAAGGTAACGCAACTAGCATGCCACTTCCCGCTCTCAACGTTGGCATCATGTTATGAAACTCAGGGCCCTCGTGCGGCCATACACCGGCGGTGGTTTTTGAACAACGCCTGGACAGAATAGGAAGACACGAAGGAGAGACCAGCTCGCCGCAGCCATCACGGCTGTGGTACCATGCCGTCTCCCAAAGGAGCATGTCCAGGATGCATTGGCTAATTCGTCCGTTTATCTCCGCGCTGCTCGGTACGACCATCGCGCTCTGCCTAGTTCCCAACCCAGGGCAGGCCCAAGCACCGACTGATTCCTCCGCGACGACCGAGCAATCCTGCAGTTTCGGGATGGCGAAGGGCGATCCCACGCACCAGTGCCAAGTGCCGATCCCGGCCGGTTGCGTTATCGCCCACTTCCCAGGGACCAATAAACCCTGGACGACCGTCTCCAAAGCAGGCCGCACCTTCTGCACATTCGAAGAGAAGGCCACGGATTGGAAGACTCGCATCACCGGCCACTGTACCCGCTGCGATTCCAACCATTGCACCGGGCAGTTTATGGTACGGTTCGATTGCTCGAAGCCGTAATGTCCGCCCCTCCCACAGCCATCATCAAACAAGCCGCCCGCGATCTCGGCTTCGACGTCGTTGGCATCAGCACCCTGCCTCCACGACCGGACCACTCTCCGGGCCTCGATCACCTCTCTCCTACTGGGGATCTCATCGGCCGGTTGCGTGAATGGCTCCGGCGCGGATTCCACGCCACCATGGCCTGGATGGCCCGTGACCCAGAACGTCGAGCCGATCCAACCCTGGTACTGCCCGGCTGCCGTTCCATTATTTCCGTCGGCATGAACTATTACACGGAGCATCGCGCCGACGAACGTCCAGGTAACGGGCGCATCGCCCGCTATGCCTGGGGTGTCGACTACCATCAGATCCTCGGCGACCGGCTGACGCAACTAACTGAGCGCATCAGGACGCTGGCTCCAGACAGCCGCCATCGCGCCTATGTCGACACGGGACCTGTCATGGAAAAGGCCTGGGCCCAGCAGGCCGGCCTCGGCTGGATCGGCAAACATTCCAATTTGGTCTCTGCACAATTCGGCTCGTGGCTGCTGCTGGGGGAAATCTTGACGACCTTGGAGTTAGAGCCGGATGAGGCGGGAACCGACCTCTGCGGAACCTGTACTCTCTGTCTGCAAGCCTGCCCGACAGGAGCCATCACTGAGCCTTACGTCGTGGATGCCGGACGCTGCATCTCCTACCTCACGATTGAACTCCGCGGAGTTGAACCGCCTCTAGCAGATGACCTTCGTCGAGGGCTGGGCAATCGGATTTTTGGCTGCGACGATTGTTTAGACATCTGCCCCTACAACCTGCAGGCAGAGCCGACCAGCGAACCGGGCTTCCAGCCCACCCCGCTCACGAGGGCGCCCTCGCTGCTGACGATGGCGAAGATGAACGAACAGACCTTCGCCACCACGTTCCGACAGAGTCCCATCCGCCGGGCAAAATATCTGGGGCTTCAACGCAACCTGTCCTGGGCGCTGGCCAACGAGACCACGCCCGCCGATCGGGCATCCGCCACCCCTCCGTCGAACAGCGATCTCCGGTAATCTGCCCCACTGTTTCTCCCCTGCCGATAGTGGTAGGCTACGGTCTCATGTCCTCGTTCATATGAGGACCTACCTCAATCGGTTGCGACGTCATGCACGCACCAACCCTCCTGATCGTGGAAGATGAAGAACGGATGCGGCGGCTCTTCGAGCTGGTGCTGAAGCCGGCCGGATATGAGCTGCTCCTCGCCCGCTCCGGCGCCGAAGCGATCCGCCTGATCCAGGACCATGGCACCTTCGACATGATCATCACGGATCTCCAATTAGGCGGCCTGTCGGGAATGGACGTGCTGGAGGCGGCCAGGCAAGAACTTCCCGACGTGCCGGTCCTCATCATGACCGGTTATGGAACCGTGAAGTCGGCCGTCGAGGCTATGCAGAAAGGCGCATATGACTACATTTCCAAGCCCGTCGACAATGAAGAGCTGAAAATCGTCATCGCCCGCGCGTTGCAAGTCCGCCAGCTGGCCCAGGACAACCGCACCCTGCGGGCAGGGCTGCACGAGCAGTTTGGCTTCGACCGGATGATCAGCGTCTCCAAACAAATGGAACTCGTGAAGCGCCTCGCCCAAGAGGTGGCGCAAACCGACGCCACCGTGCTCATCACGGGCGAAAGTGGCACAGGCAAGGATCTCCTCGCCCGCGCCATTCATCTCGTCAGCCCACGTGCCCAAGGACCGATGGTCGCCCTGAACTGCGCCGGCATTCCCGAACACCTCCTGGAATCCGAACTGTTCGGCTATGAGAAAGGCGCCTTCACGGATGCCAAGAAAGCCAAGCCGGGACGATTTCAGATGGCTGATCGCGGCACGCTGTTCCTGGACGAAATCGGCGAATTGAGCCTGACGGCGCAAGCCAAACTGTTGCGCGTTCTCGAACAACATGTGGTGGAACCGCTGGGCGGTGTGCGGAGTATCACGGTGGATCTTCGCGTCATCGCCGCGACCAACCAGGAATTGCCTGATCTCATCAAGGCCGGCCGCTTCCGCCTGGATCTGTACTATCGTCTGAACGTGTACCAGCTCCGGATGCCTGCGCTGCGCGAACGGCCTGAAGATATCGAACCGATTCTTCTCCAATTCTTGGACCGGGCCCGCAAGGAACGCGGCAGTCGCATCAGGCGGGTGTCCGTCGAAGCGATGACCATCATGAAGCAATACGCCTGGCCCGGCAATGTGCGTGAACTCCACAATGTCGTGGAGTGGTTGACCATCACCTGCAAGCAAGATGAGATTGCGCCCGAACATCTTCCGGCCTCGCTGAAATCCCCTTCTCCGCGCCAGGCTGAGGGGCCGACCGATACGCCCTCGCTCCTCTCTCTGGGTCTCTCGGTTGAAGAAGTCGAAAAAGCAATGCTTCAAGAAGCGCTGCAAAAAACCGGCGGCAACGTATCGGAAGCCAGCCGCTTGCTCAAGATCACACGCAACACGCTTCGCTATCGAATGGCCAAACATAACCTGTCGCAGCCTTCAGGCTGATGCGCCCAGCACGACGAACCGGCGGACTCCAGAGAAAGTTGTTCTTCGCGTTGCTGATTGTCGGTATCGTGCCCGGCGTCGCGGCGCTCTGGGCGACCTACCACTTCAGCACCGCCAGTCTCAAGCAAGCCATCGGTGAAGGCTTTCAGGAGATTGCCCGTTCCACGGCCATTCGATTGGCCACCGCGGTCGACAATGAAATCGATCGCGCCATTCGGTTGGCGCTCGTCCCCCTGCACGTCAGACAACCGGTCATGCTCGCGAATGAACGGGGGCGTCGGACGTCCGACGCGGCCACCCGCAGTCCATCACCGGCCGCTCATCCGCGAGACAACGACGTCTCCGCTGCCGTCACCGCCACCGTCCGTTACCTCGAAGAATGGGCGCGCGAGTCCGGGCACTATCTGCGTGTGACCCTGGCCGATCAGCAGGGCATGGTCGTCGCCTCGACCGACCCGCTGCTGCCTCCGCAACAGAGAGACCAAGTCTGGTGGCGTGAAGCCATGCACGCTGTTCCCGGCACCTACTATGTGAGCAGCTTGGCACATGATCCTCAGGCCAACGACGCGGTCTTCCAGGTCGCGGTTCCTATTCTTGATGAAGCACAGGGGACCCCCATCGGTGCGGTCGAACTCGTAATTCGTCGCAACCTCCTCACCCAGATGATCCTCCCGATTCATATCGGAAACACAGGCCATGGCATGCTCCTCGATACTCAAGGAACCCCGTTGATCTGCCCGGTGCTCCCACCGACCGCACACTTGATTCCCCACACATTGCTGAGCAGGCTGACATTGGATCACCCCCTCTGGCTGGTTGCAGACGATGACGCGCATGGCGGCCGCGATGCGATCGTCGGGGCTGCGCCGGTCCGGTTCAGTCATCAGTTGACTCCTGCCAGTCTGGGAGGCGACCGGTGGTACGCGTTCATCCGGCAAGCGCCAGAGGAAACCTATGCCCCGATCTTTTCACTGCTGGTGACGGTGGGATTAATCGGCTTCGGGCTCGTCATCGTCCTTTCCGTCTTCGGGTTTCTCGTCGGATACCGCATCGTCAAACCGCTTGCGGCGCTCCAGCGCGAAGCTGAAGGACTCCGCCACAATCTGGCGATACCGCCACACAGCGCCATGAGCCTACACATCGTTCCTGCCTTACCGGCGGACTATCAAACCGGAGATGAGATTGAAGACCTGGCCACGAGCTTCGCAGCCATGCGACAGGTGCTGGAAGAAAATCTCCGGACGATCCGGTCGCAGCAGCATGAACTGATCCGGCAGGAAAAACTGGCGTCAGTGGGACAACTCCTCGCCGCGCTGGCCCATGACCTGCGAAATCCTCTCGGTGTCATCCGGAGCAGCGCGCAAGTGGTGCTCGACGGTCCACAGGAAGAGGCTATCCGCCAGGAGATGGCGCGCTATATCATCGACGAGGTCGACAAACTTTCGCACCGCATTCACGACTTCCTCCGGTACGCCAGACAAAAACCCCCTGACAAAAAAGTCGTCGCCGCCGACGAGGTGGTTCGAGCGGCACAACGGCAGTGGGAGGCCCAAGGCGGGCATGAACGCATTCGCATCGAGCACCGATATGGGAACGATCTTCCCTCGATTCAGGTCGATCCGGAACAGGTCAAGGAGGCCTTGATGAACCTCCTGATCAACGCGCGGGAAGCGATGCCGGAAGGAGGACAACTGACCTTGACCACTCGTATTGGGGAACAGGGCGACGTGGAAATTGAAGTGACCGATAGCGGGAG
>JAHFEW010000015.1:0-41761 GCA_023248215.1 Nitrospira sp. | reverse complement strand
AATCGCTCCTGCAGCAACAACCCCGTCGCCACCAGATGCTTGGTGCGAATCGTCTGCTGCACGGCCTCGATCCGGGCTGAAAAGTTGGGATGGGTTTTGAAGAAGGCACGGTTGTCGCCCTTGAGGTCCCGCAGCCGCATCAGCAGAGTCACATAGGCTTCTGAATCGTATCCGACTCGCGCGGCGAAGACTTCGCCCACCGTATCGGCCTCGGTTTCTTTCTCTTGATCGAGGCCTTCATCGAGGAGCTTTTTGACGGCGCCGTCGATCACGCTCTTGAACGCGGCAGGATCGCTCGTCGCATAGGCCAGCCCCGCTTCGGTTACCCCGGCCAGGCGCTTGCTCCGTTGAATGACATCGAGGATATGCTTCTCGCTCACATGGGCAATTTCATGTCCCAAGACCGCGGCGAGCTCCGCCTCGTTGCGGATCTGCCTGAGCAATCCTCGCGTGACAAAGATATAGCCGGCGGGCGCGGCAAAGGCGTTGATCGACTCGTGCTCCAGGATGGCGACGCGGTAGGGAATATCGGGCCGATCGGACGTGTTGGCCACCGCCTTCCCCACCAAATTCACATAACGCACCAGCTCGGGCTGATCCACCACCCCGCCATACCGTGCCACGACCTGCAAGGCCATCGCCTGTCCGATGGACGACTCTTCCTCGTATCCGATAGGGAGAAGACTGCCGACGACGTTGCTCGCACCGTGGATGGCATTCGCCAACCGCGGACTGCCCGACTGCCTGGCGACACCTTCAGCGGCTCGCTGCACCTCGGCACAACTTCCCAACGTCATCGAGAGCGCGACCAGACTCGCCAGCACCCTTCTATTACTTGGCATATTCACCGAGCCCTCCTTCCCGCAGGAACTCTTCGACCTCCTGGTCGGGAATCTGGTACGTCGTCATGCGATCTACCGCCTCCCGATCCCGCGATGACACTCCGGTGCGGTTGGCATAGCCTTCAGAGGCCTTGTCCAATCCTCGTGCGCCGGCTGATGCCGTCGTCGCCGAAGCATCTCCCGCCCGCATGCTCTGGCCAAGCTTAGCGAGGGTGTCGTTGTTCCCGGAGGGCTTCGACGGCGTCGTTTTATTCGCAAAAATCCAGCCGCGCGCGCCACTCGAAGTTTTTACGTCCACCCAATTTCCGTCGCGTCCGACGACTTCCAGTGCCTCACCGAACTTCACCTTCCCAACCACGGCATCCAAGGATGTTTTCCCTGCACGGAGTTGCGCCTGCTTCGCTTGCACATACACCGTTTCAGCCAACACCTCCGTTCCCCACACGAACAGGCCGACCCACACCAGGATGAGAGGCATCCAAAACGATCGTGGTTGTGTCACAGCATCCTCCCCTTGAGCGCAGCGGCTTATTTTGACGTCAATTCATAGACCCCGTCCCAGTCCGAGGGCGGGGGAGTCTGTCGATAGTTGGCGGATCGATCGAGGTAGACCCGTGAAGGCCCATCCGAGGGATCGAGGTGAACAGCTTCTGAAAATCGTGCGCAGGCGGTCGAGAAATTACGTGTCTTGTAGGCAGCCAACCCTTCCAGATACACCTCGACGACCTGTCGTTTGTGTGCATCCAGCTGTCCCTTGCGGGCAAGCAGTTCGTACACGACGACCGGTTCCTGTTTGCCCTTCACTCGTAGCAGATCGATCTCCCGCACTTCAATGTCCGTCTTGGCCAATTCAGCGGTCCGTTGACCGATCAAAATCAACGTGTCGTAAAACTTGCTGGCCCCCTCGAGGCGCGAGGCCAGATTCACGCTATCACCGGTCACCGTGTATTCCATCCGTTCTTCAGAGCCCATGTTGCCGACGAGACAGGGACCGGAATTGATGCCGATCCTCGCGCCGATCTCCGGAAGTCCCTCCTGCTTCCAGATCTCCCGAAGGCGGACCAGCTCAGCCTGGCAGTCGAGCGCAGCGTAGCAGGCGAACGTGGCATGTTTGGGGTCGTCCAGAGGCGCACCGAAGAGGGCCATGATCCCATCGCCCAGATACTTGTTCACATTGCCGCGATGGGTGTTCTTGATGATGGTCGTCATCGCCGACAGGTAGCGGTTGAGCAACGCCACGAGATCTTCGGGAGGCATTTTTTCCGAGATGGTTGTAAATCCCGCGATGTCGGAGAAAAAGATCGAGATCTCTTTTTTCTCCCCCCCCAGCTTGATGGCCTCGGGGTTGCGCATGATCTCTTCGACGACCTCCGCCGACATATACTTGTCGAACGCCGCCCGCATCAACCGACGTTGTTTCCCTTCGGTCACATACTCGACGGTCGCCGCCGTGCCGAATGTCAACGCCAGAGCGGCTTCAGGAAAGACCAGTTCCAGCCAGCGCTCGTGCCCGGAGAACGCATGCACGACCAATCCGTAATACGCCACCGCCAGTCCAATCGTGACGCCGAACTTGATCCGATACGAGCGGAACAACATGAAGGTTCCGGCCGAGACGAGACAAAGCAGGAGCAGGGTCACGAGGGAAAACCAGGGCGGGGCGGATTGCAGCGCCTGCCCATGCAGCAGATTGTCCAATGCGGCCATGTGGATGAGCACACCAGGGGTGGCTGAAGAGAACGGCGTGACGCGAAGATCGTAGAGACCGGCGGCCGTGCCGGCGATAAACACCACCTTATCCTTGAAAACCGACGGATCAAGGGAGGGCCGCTCCCCCTTCTGCTGCTGCGCAAACGCCTGCAAGACTCGTCCGATCGAGTACCTCCTGGCATGGTACGTCTGCTCCAGCGACCCATGCCATTCGATCAGCATCGTCCCGTCCGGCTCGAGAGGCACGTGGCGGGCGCCGATTTGTACGCCGCCGTCCCGAATTGAGAGCCTTTCTGCGCCAAGCAAGTATTGCGAGACCGCCACCGAAAGGTGCGGGACCAGGTGACCGTTCACCTGTCCCAACAGTGGAATTCGTCTGGTGGGTCCGTCCACGTCTGCGGAAAGATTGATGACGCCCAAGCCGCGCGCCTGTTGCGACAGAATCGGAATCGGCAGTTTTACTCCCCCGTGGATCTCTGTCGCAACCGTACGACCCGCGTCCGGCGACTCAACCTGCACCGTCGCGCGAGCCTGCACGTCCGGCGAAATTGGAATGGGTTCCGCCTGAAACAACATGGGCAGAAACACATTCCCCGCCGCCTTCAGATCGTCGGCAAAAGATTGATCGAACTCTTCGGCGTTCTCATCCGGCTCCAAGAACATCACGTCGAACACGATGGCCTTGACCCCCGCCTGCTTGAGGTACCGCACGACGTAGCCAAACCGATCGCGCGGCCAGGGCCAGCGCCCAAACGCTTCGAGGCTTGATTCATCGATTGCCAGCAACAGGAGGTTGGAATCGGCTTGGGCAGGATCAGCAGACCGCCGGACGAGATGATCCAACGCCTTGAGTTCCACCACCTCAAACCATCCGGTCAGGTGAAAGCCTGCTACGAGGCCAAAGACCGCGAATCCCACCGCGATCGCCGACAGGATTTTTTTCGTACGTGTAGCGGATCTCATGAAGACGACTACCCAGGACCACAGGAGCGCGGCCTGTCGGGCTATCGTACTGGAGAACGAAGAGGAGGGAAAGGGGGAGGCTGGGATATGCTCAGGCAGATTACCCTAGTAAGTTGCGGGGAACCTTGTGGCGCGCCTAAGTTTTGTTCGTCGGCCGACTGGCACGACAGGAGAACATCACGCGGGATGCTCAAAAAGGCCGTCCAGTAAGGCCACAGCAAGCGAAGAAGCGAGGCGTACGCTTCAGTACGTTGAGCCTTTGAGCGCGGCGAGAACGAAGCTGGCGGCCTATTTCAGCATCCCGCTAGGGCACGTCATTCGCGCAGCGAAATCCTAAGGTCGGCCCCCAGTAGGTCATCTCGTCCCAGGCTCGATAGCTGGTCCGCAATTCGAGTGGGCGCTCCATCCAACTACCGCCACGTAAGACACGAAACGTCCCGCGTAGCGGCCCCTGAGGATCTCGCGACGGCGACGTGCGGTAAAAATCTTCCGCATACCAATCTTTCACCCACTCCGACACTATCCCGATCATGCCGAAGACCCCATAGGGTGAGGCGGAAGCCGACGGCATTCCCACCGGGTCGATGCCATTGGCGGAAGGCTTCTCGTCGTTTATCTTGAGTCTGCTTTTCTGGATCACCTCGTCACTGTTGCCCCAGGGATAGCGCCTGCCATCGGTTCCGCGCGCCGCCTTCTCCCATTCCGCCTCCGTGGGCAACCGTTTTCCGACCCACTGACAATAGGCTCGGGCTTGCGTCCAGGTGATATTGGTCACCGGATGTTGGGCCAGCTGCGGATCATCGAACGCCTCACGCACTTTGGGAGCCAGACACCCTCCCCTCTCCACGCACTGCCGATACTGGCCGTTCGTCACTCCAGACCGATCGATCCAATAGGAGCTCACGTATAGGCGATGGAGAGGCCGAGCATCGGGAGGGCCTTCCTCCGTCCCCATCAAAAACTCACCCGCCGGAATCAGCGTCATGTCCTCGGGAGGAGTCACTCCCTGCTCAAGAAGCCGCTTTAATTCTTCCTGTTGGCTTGCCTGGAGTTGGGCATTCACGCGACTGACAGAGTCATCGCTGAGGGACGGAGGCGGTTCGGGGGGATGGGCGGGAAACGTCGGCGCGTGAGTCACCGATGGATGAGCGCCGCGCTGGCTGTCCGGGGCGGGAGGAACCGGACCCGGCTGGATAGAAACGGCCGGCCCCTCGGACATCCGGACCGTCTCGATCCTTACCGACGTGCGTGCCAATTCCGTCACCAGATCATCGTTCCCCTTTCCTCTCTTGGGATCCTTTCTGGATTTCCCGATCGAGGAGAAATCAAAATCCGGAATGTTGGCCAACAAGGGCGTGGCATAACTGATCGGGACGGCAAACGCCATCCCTTCAGGCACGATCCCGGACGGATGGGTAAACTTCGTGGTGAGGATCCCCACGACTTCACCGCGCCGGTTGAACACAGGCCCTCCGCTGTTGCCGGGATTCACCGCCGCATCCACTTGAAACACCCGTTGCACACCTTTGGTGCGCACGGCAGCCACGTGCCCGCGGGTGACGGTAATCTCGCGTAACCCAAACTGAAATCCGACGGCAATAACTTCTTGATCCAATTTCACGGCGCCGGCGTACCCGAGCGGCGCCTCGGACAGACCGATCGTCTCGACCTTCAACAGGGCCAGATCATGTTCGGCATCGACGCTGACCAGCACGGCCGGCGCCCGAAATTCTCCGGACGTCACGATCGTGATTCGTTTGGCATTCGACACAACATGGTGAGCCGTGAGGATATATCCATCATGGTGGACGATGACGCCGCTGCCGGCTGGTTTTTCCACGGGTACCGGCTGGCGTTCACTCGCCCACCCGAGGCTGTCCGCCATGCACAGCATTGCTAGCAAGACCAGGTAGATCTTCATTTCGTAACCGGCAGCAGCACGCTAATGGCACCGGCATTTTGTCCCAACGTGAGGCCTTCCCGCGGATACCCCGTCCGGTCGAGCCCCCCTTTGGGTCCACCGTGGCAATCAAGACAGTGCCTTGTCGCATACAACGGAAACATCAGGCGCAGAGAAGAGCTGGTGGCCGCGAGCTCACTGATGACTTTCTCTCGGGGATAGGTGGAATCGGCAAAGGCTTCCAGCGCGACCCGTTCGTATGGATCCGGCCGGTTGGCAGGATTCCGTGGAACCAGCGCCGTCTGTTTCAATCGCACACCGGTCTCGGCGGTAAACCGAGTCGCGACCCGCGCCCCGAACACAGCTGGAATGAACCCCTTGAACCCGGTCCCGTGACGATTGAGGTCCGCTTGGGCGTCCGCGATGACCTGTTTGCTCACCGCCACCAGCTGTTTGAGCAGCTGTTTGTTCCGCGGAGTCAGCGTGCTCGTCTGGATCTCCTGCAGATCGATGCCGGCACGTCCGCGAAACATGTCTACCAGTTGTCGTTCGAAGACCTCCGGCGTGAATCCCTTGTCGGCTCTCGCCGGATCATCCAACAACGTCTGGTTATCATTGATGACCGCGCGGCCGGAGTCGAGGAGAATGGCCAACAGACGGGCCGTCTGTTCCAGTTCCAAGATAGTCTGAAGAGGAATGCCGGACGGTTGAGGCGATTCAAGACCCCACGTCGGAGGAATGACGGCAAGCCAACCTCCCGCTACTAGACAGACCATCATCCGTAGCAGACGACGTCGCATAGGCCGTCCTGATGCGTTCGCGTTGTGAGCTGAGAGGAACCGCGCGCCTCTGCTCGTTGAGCGGTATGCAGAAGCGCGCGTCATAGAAATGGTACGAGCCCCTCGTCACGAAGTCAAGGCGACGACGGAGCGAGCAACAACACATACTCACCGATTCTGGTGAATGTCGATCATCACGTTATCCGCATCCAGCTCGATCGTCACAGGCATGCCCTCTTGAAACACCGACAGCTTGCTCCCCGCCAGCGTATCAACCTCATAGCGTTCGAATCCCTCCGGAGTCGAGATCTGGATCTCTCCCCAATAGGGATCCGCATAGTGAATCCGACCGGTGAGCACTTTGTGGTTGTCAAAGAGTTTCCCGCCCGGTCCGGTCGCATCCAGCAACACGTTGCCGGAATCAACCAGCAACCACACTTCATCACCGATCCGGGCAGCATGCAGTCCGACTCGGTCGGCCTTGTTCGGACTGATCGTCCGCAGTTGCAAACCATAGGGAGTTTTCACGAACAACAATCCACTCTCAATCTTGGCAATCTGACCGCTCACCGCCAGACGCGCTCCGAGCGTGGAACCGTCTGAGGAATCGGCCCATCCCACCCCCAAAGGCCAGAGAATCCCCATCGCACCGACGGCTATGCATGTTTTCCACCTCATGGTCGTCTCCTTTCACAGCTTCTGAGCCCTGGCATCCCCATCAATAGACCGACTCATTACCAGCCCCTGGGACCGGTGGAACCGTGATGCCGTATTCCTGAATCGGCGTCACCATCAATGCAAAGTTGAACAACTCGTCGGCCGCGACATCATGAATCCCCTGGTCGCGGGTCCTGAGCATTTTGAACCACTTCCCCATTTCGGTCTTGACCATCTTGGTATCCCCGCGGCCCACCGCCTCTTTCACCGTCTGCAGCCGCTGGCTATAGGGCTCCCAATTCGAACCGGGGTAGTTGGTTTTATAGAAATTGAGTGAGGTATTGATATCATCGACCCACGATTGCTGAGCAAACGCAGTCCCGAGGAGCAGTCCCGAGCCGATGCACAATCCGAAGAACAGCGCCCAAAAACCATCTCCTCTTCTCTGACTATTCATGGTACGCCTCCAATATTTATTATGACGGGACGATCCTGACACCGAGGTCAAAAGGAAACCGCCGATCGACTATCCGATTCTCGAGCATTCTCCGCATCGGTTGCGTCCGGCGTCTTCAGCATGTTCGTGTCCATGCCGCCAGAAGAACCGGTTTCCGGCATGACCATCGGACGATCAAACCCTTTCTCCAAGTCGCCGGCTGCCGGCTCGTTAGACGTGACCCCTCCCTCCGGGATCGCCTCCTTCTGCAGCGCCGGAGAGCCGATCATCTGATCCGGGTGTATGACTTGAGCCTGAACCGCAGAGGCGAGAAGCAGGGCTAGTCCTAACGAAGCGGCAAAAAGCAGCGTCAATTCTCGCTTCCATCCTTTCCTCATAACGCGTTCCTCCTTCATGAAGAATGAGCGCTCCGCACGGCACCGACTGTGCCATGCAAAACTCTAACGGAAGGGGGAGGTTGAGGCCCATTGCCTGGAGGATGGATTTTGTCTCCACCCTTCGGGTGAGAGAGGTTCGGCGGATGTTAGCTATTGCCCAGGTAGGTGAGGACTGCTTCCACCCGACCGCTCACCTTCAGCTTTTGATAGATGTGGTGAAGATGGGTTTTGACGGTATCGAGGGAGACACAAAGTTGATCGGCGATGTCTTTGTTGCTGCCCCCGGCCGCCGCGCAGGCCAGGATTTCCCGCTCGCGATCGGTCAACAGGGTCAGCCCACGGACACCGGACTCGTCCTGTTTATTCACCAGAGCCACCGCCTTCTTGGCAAACCCGTCGGGCATGAAGGCCGACCGCACCGGCTCGCCCTTGAAAGTGGCGCGAATGATCCGCAGGAACTCCTGATGGTCTGCGTCCTTGAGGATGTACCCGCAGGCACCCGCTTGCACTGCCGCCACGATGCGGGCATCGTCGTCATGCACCGAGAGCATCAGCACCTTGCTGTCCGGCACACAACTCCGGATCAATCGCGTGGCGGTGATGCCGTCCAGTCTAGGCATGTCCACATCCATCAGCACGATGCCGGGCTTTCGTTCCACCGCAAGGTCGAAAGCCTGTCGGCCGTCCATCGCCTCTCCGACGACGACGAGGTCCCGCTCGTGTTCAAGCAACATGCGCAAACTCTGCCGGAACAACCGTTGATCTTCAGCGATCAAGATGGTGATGGGCATAGCTGTTCCTGTCTGACCGGCAACGCGACCGTAAACATTGCGCCGCGCTCCGGGCGATTTCCCGCCCTGATCTGTCCCCCGTGGGCCTCGACCACCAGCTGACAGAAGTGCAACCCCAGGCCGCGGCCGATTCGATAGTCCTGCCCGTCCTTCTTCCTGAAAAACATTTCAAACAGATGCGGCAAATCATCCGGCGCAATCCCAGGCCCCTCGTCTTCGATGTGAATCGTCACCGTCGGACCGTCATACGGCTCGACGTCATCTCCCCCTTGTAAAGCCTGCCCCTCCTCAACCTGCACGGTAATCATAATCGTGCCCTGCGGCGGCGAGTACTTCAACGCGTTGTGGATCAGGTTGATCAGCACCCGATGCAATCGCCGCCCATCTCCCATGATCCACACCTCGTCGTCAGGAATCTGCACACGGAACCGCACCTCCTGCGCCTCGGCCTCAGAGCGAAACAGCTGCATCACCTCCCTCAGCAACAGACCCGGCGAGACCGGTGAGGTGCTGAGCGGAAGGCCCGAATAGTTTTCCTGGTAGACGTCCAACATGTCATTGATCATGCCCAGAAGCAGGTCGGTGGTGAACCGCAGATCCTCCAGACAGCGACGCGGCTGGCCCTGTTCCATCTCCGAACACCGGCCCAGCCACTCCAGCGTCTTCTTGATCCCGGCCAGCGGATTCCGAATGTCATGGGCGAACATCGAAGCAAATTGGCTCAACGACGCCAATCGCTCAGACCGGAGCAACTGGCGTTCGAGTTCCTTCTGCTCGGTGAGGTCGCTGAGTTGCATCATGATCGATTCAATGCGGCCGGATTTCTTGACCGGCACAAAATCGATGTCCATCGTCAGCTCGCCCGCCGGTGTCGGCACCTGCATCGTCCCGGCCGGCACATCGGCGCCGCTCTGCAGCACCAGCTTCAGCTGCTCCAACAGGCGTGGCCGCTCGGATTCAGCCACCAGGTCGGAAACCGGATGATTGACGATGGTGGCTGCCGGCCGCCCCAGCGTGACCTCGCCGCGCCGATTGATGTCTTGGATGGCGCCGGTGGGATCGATCAGAATTTTGGTATCGACCGCGTGGTTCCATAGGAGACGATAATGTTCCTTGGAGGTGGCCAGATCAAGATTGGCTTGCTCCAGTCGACGGACATACTGAGCCTTGGCTCGCGATGCCTGCTCTAATCGCTGGGAGAGGTCATCGAAACTCGCGGCGAGCGCGTCGATCTCAACGATCCCGCAGGGTAGGCCAGGTGCCTGAGTCGGAAGCGGTTCTGAAGTCCTGGCGTCGCCAAGCAGGTTGACACGCTGGATCAGCGCGCCGAGGGGACGCACGATTCGTTGTCCCAACCTCCAACGGAGCCACACGATAAAGCCGATCGCCCCGACCCAGAATGCCGCGAGTTTCCCGACCAGGGCCAGCAGTGGCTCAAACGTTTCCGACGGATCCTGTTGCATCAGGACATACCAGGCATGCGCCTGTGCCACCTGCGTAGGCAGGACGACGCGGGCCACCCCGATGATGCCCCCATTGCCGCCATGCGTGTCGCTCTCAATCTGGAACCCTCGTGCGGCGGGGGCATCCTTTCCCCACTGCGCAAGGATTGCCGGGAGTGGCGCGTGAAGGCTTGGTGGCAGCAAGGAACAGGCGAGCACCGATCCATCGTCGGACAAGAGCATCATGTGACCCGTTCGGCCGATGCGACTCTCCAGGATCGAGGACAGGATTCGATCCGTCCCGATGACGACCTTCAGGGCGCCGCGTACCGGTTGCCCCTGTCCACCGATCGGCACCGCGACTTCCCAAGAGCCGCGGCCATCTTCGTCGACCGTGAACGGACCGGCCCAGGGGCGACCGTCCCTAAAAATAGTGGGCCACCAAGGTTGCTGCGCATAGAAGGCTCGCGCGCTGTCACTCAGACGGCCTCCGACCAACTGTCCATCCGCGCGCACGATTGCCAGCGAGTGAAAATAGCGATGCTGCTCTTCACGCCACCGCTCGAACTGCAACGCAGCCTGCCCGACCTGCGCGGTCCCTTCCACGGACGCACGAATGTCCGGCAGCGCACTGAGTCGTTGCATCCATTCAATTTCCTTGGCGAGCAACAACGCCGCTTTGTCCGCGCTTTGATGGGCTATTTCCTGGAAGGTGACCCCGACCGTGGTTTGAAGGGACTGTTTGGCATGCCAGTAGGCATAGGCGAGCCCCACTGTGCCGGAGAGAATCCCTACCGACAGCACAGACAGGGTGATCAAACTCTGGAGGCTAACCCGCTGACTCATGGCGGCAACGCCGTGGAAGGGCAGGGCTCGACCAGTTCCTCCCGGCCAGACCGCAATCTCTGACCGGCGAAGATTCAGAGCCGAATCGCGATACAGCTTACGTCATGTCACACTCCACAGATTTCGAACATCAAACACATCACCCCTTCAGCATACAGAAATTCTGTCGCTGAACATAGACCCTATGCCTTCGTAACGAGACGGATCCCAGAGCACTGCCGGTCACCAACCCACGATCTTCTGCTGCTGGTTCATCGCAACTCCACAATCGTGACCCCGTCTCCTCCTTCCGCGCGATCGCCAGGTCTGAATGTCACGACGTAGGGGGACGCCTTCAAATACTCGCGCAATGCCACCTTGAGCCGGCCGGTCCCATGCCCGTGAATGATGCGCACAAATGGACTTCCCCCCAGGATCGCACGATCGAGCCCGGCCACCACGACATCCAGCGCGTCATCCCCTGTCTGGCCGCGCACATCGAACGTTTCCTGAATGTCCTCGGGCGCCAGCGTCTGGCTGCCTCGTCTCGGTGGGGCTGCACTCGCTTTACTCGGCTCACTTCGAGCAGGCTGCGAGGCGCGTGGGATCCCCGCCAAACTGGCCACGTTGGCCAGGATTTCTCCTTCTCCGACTTTCAGACGCACCCGTTTTTTTCCTTGCGGACTTTCGAGCAGGGTTCCCGTCATGCCCAACCCGACGACCTCGACCGCATCGCCGACCGACAGTTGATCCACGGGAATCGGCTCATGCGGTTCACCCACATCGCGCCTGACTTCCTGCTCGAGTTCGGTGAGCCGGACTTTCGTTTCCTTCGCCTTGATCAGTTTTTGATCGCGCTTCAGCTCATCGATCGTCTCTTGGACCGCCGCCCGGGCACGCTGAAATTCTTGGGACAGTTTTTTCTTAAGCCCCTGCCGCTCGTCTCGTTCCGATTCCTGCAAGAAGGTCAGCAGGTCCTGGGTTTCCCGCGCGGCCTGTTCGGCGGCTTGTTTCGCCAGACTCGCGGCGGCCATGTCATCGTTCAACCGCCGCTGTTTGTCCTGCAGATCATTCAACAGGGTCTCCAACACTCGATTATCCCCCTGCAGACGCGCACGGGCATCCTGAAGCAGCGACCGATCCATCCCAAGACGCCCGGCAATCTCGATCGCCGCCGACCCGCCCGGTTGCCCCAGGATCAGACGATAGGTCGGCGAGAGCCGGTCCAGATCAAATTCGACGCTCGCATTGGCAAAGCCCGCGCTCGCTTGCGCCAAACCTTTCAGCAGGCTGTAGTGCGTCGTGGCCACCACCTTAACTCCCGCTGCCGCCAGACGACAGAGCAGCGCGCTCGCCAGCGCGGCGCCCTCGGCCGGATCCGTGGATGTTACCGGCTCATCCAGTAACACGAGCGCTCGCCCGGGATGCACCGGCGCCTGCTCTCTGCCCGCTTCCGTTCCCTCGGAGACCTCTTTCAGCAGCTGTACCATTTGAGTGATATGGGCAGAAAAACTGGACAGGTCCCGCGCCAGATCCTGCGCATCGCCGATATCGGCATAGACCGACGGGAAGACGGCCATCTCCGACTCCGGGGCGCAGGGAAGGTGCAGACCGCAGCGTACCATCAACGCGAACAACCCGAGCAGCTTCAATACGACGGTTTTCCCGCCGGTGTTGGGGCCGGAAATGATGAGCACCCGCACGGTCTCATCGAACGCCAGGTCATTCGGCACTACCTGTTCTTTGGTGAGAACGAGGAATGGGTGCCGCGCTTGTCTGAGCAGGATGCGGCCCTCGACATTGAGACGCGGCGGAATCGCGTGCAGCTGTTGGCTCAGCCCTGCCTTCGCTGAGATGGCATCGAGCTGCCCCAGCAGAGCCACACTCACTGCGAGCTCCGACGTGTGGGGGGCAATCATGGCAGACAGCTCTCGCAAAATTCTCCGCACCTCGCGTTCCACCTCGAGATCCACCACCTTGATGGAGTTATTGAGCTCGACGAGTTCGCGGGGCTCCAGAAACACGGTGGCGCCGCTCGCCGACACATCGTGCACGATGCCGGGAATTTTCCCCTGCATGTCGGTCTTGATCGGGACAACGTAGCGCCCTTCTCGTTGCGCGAAATAGTCTTCCTGGAGCACGTCCTCGTACCGGCGTGAGTGCAGAATCTGGTCGAGGCGGTGCCGCATGTGCTGCTTGAGCTCGTTGGCACGATGCATCAGCCGATGCAATTCAGGACTGGCCGATTCCCGCATGGACCCGTCTCGATCGATGGCGACATTCAGGGCGACTAGCAGCCGACGATACTCGCTCACTGGCCCGAACTGTGTAGCCATCGCGCTCAACGTAGGCGCGTCGGCTTGGTGCCGCGAGAGATACCGCTGAACCTCTTCGATCAATTCCAGTACCAGTGCAATATCGCGTAGCTCATGCACCTCCAAACAGGCTCCCTTTGCCACTCGCCCCAACCATTCGGCCACGTTGGGAAATCGAAGCAGCGGGAAGGGCTCGACGCCGGCCCTCAAGAGCACCATGTCGGACGTTTCCTGCTGGCGCAGCTGGGCCTGCGCAAGATCTTGCTCAAACCGTAACGACCGGCAGTGCGCTGCACCGACCGTCGACTGCGCATAGGAAGCCAGGACATCCAAGAGCTTGGCCCATTCCAGAACGTTCGCTGCCTCACGCTGAAGCTTGTCAGATTGCATCACGTACCAGAACCCGGTGGATGTTCAGAACGCCAGACTCTACTCGACCTCCTCCGCGCAAACAAGGCAACCCGATGGCCAAGGGCATGACGCTTAACGACGGCCAAAAATTACAACCATTCCCTCTTTTTTGTATGCTTGACACACAGATAGTCGGTCAGTACTATCGCCGCAGGCTCATTCTGTTCAACCCGCTTAATTCCTGAGGACTTAGACCCATGACCACACGCATCGGCATCAACGGATTTGGACGCATCGGCCGCAACGTTCTTCGTGCTTCCCTGGGAGATCCCAGCCTGGAATTTGTCGCCATCAATGATCTCACCGATGCCAAAACATTAGCCTATTTGCTCAAGTACGACTCGGTCCATGGCACACTCAAGGCTTCCGTTGAGGCCAAAAACGATCAGATCATGATCGATGGACGAGCCATCAAAGTCTTAGCCATCAAAGATCCGAAGGAGCTTCCCTGGAAGGCGCTCGGGGTCGATATCGTCGTGGAATCCACAGGGCGCTTCACCGATCGAGAAGGAGCAGGAAAGCATCTTTCAGCCGGGGCGAAAACCGTCATCATTTCGGCCCCCGCGAAAGATCCCGATGCCACGGTGGTGCTAGGCGTCAACGAGCAAGTATACGACGCCAAAACCCACCATATCCTGTCCAACGCCTCCTGCACCACCAACTGTCTGGCTCCGATAGCCAAGGTCTTGCTGGAAAATTTCGGCATCAAACACGGCATCATGACGACAATTCATTCCTACACAAACGATCAACAATTGCTCGACCTTCCTCACAAAGACCTTCGACGCGCTCGCGCTGCGGCCATGTCGATGATTCCGACCAGCACCGGCGCGGCTAAGGCACTCCACCTCGTCCTTCCGCAACTGAAGGGGAAGATGGACGGACTGGCCATTCGTGTGCCGACCCCCAATGTCTCACTGGTGGACCTCACCGTCGAAACCGAACAGGATTGTGATGTTGCAGCGGTCAATGCCGCATTCAAGAAAGCCGCCGAAGGCCCGATGAAAAATATTCTGGCCTATTCGGAAGCGCCCATCGTTTCCATCGATCAAAAAGGCGATGCCCATTCCGCAACCCTGGATGCCCCGTTGACCACAGTCATCGACAAACGACTCGTCAAGGTCATCGCCTGGTACGACAATGAGTGGGGCTACTCCTGCCGCGTGCGGGACCTGATCAAATTCATCGTCGCCAAGGCGGCGTGAACTGGTTCCTAGCAACACGCTTTTCTGACACACGGCGCTAGCCGATCCTGAGGACCACCGGCTCTGTATAGACCACAGGAAGAGTGAGGACCTGCCATGAACCTTCGCAAACGAATCATCGAGGATGTTCAGCTTCGGGGAAAGCGCGTCATTATTCGTGCCGACTATAACGTCCCGCTCGACGATTCATTGCAGATTACCGACGATACGAGGATTCGATCGACGCTCCCGACCATTAATCGCGCCGTCGATGAGGGAGCCAAGGTCATTCTCTGCTCACACCTCGGTCGACCGAACGGAAAATTCGACCCTAAATTCAGTCTGGCGCCCGTTGCGAAGCGCCTCCAACGCCTCCTCGGCAAAGAGGTGACCTTTGCTCCGGACTGCATCGGCTCCACCGTTGAAGGCCTCGTTGCCAAGATGCAACCTGGTGATGTCATGCTACTGGAAAATCTCCGTTTCCATGCGGGAGAAGAGAAAAACGACGACGGATTTTCCAAGGCCCTGGCCTCCCTTGCCGATGTCTATATCAATGATGCGTTCGGTGCCGCCCACCGAGCCCACGCTTCAACGGTCGGCATCACGAAATTCATTCCTGAGGCAGCTGCCGGCTACCTCCTGAAAAAAGAAATCGAATACTTGGAAGGGGCCGTGGAAAACCCGGTCCGGCCGTTTGTCGCCATTCTCGGCGGCGCAAAAGTGTCAGGTAAAATCGGGGTGATCGAGAATCTCGGCAAGAAAGTCGATAAGGTCATTATCGGCGGCGGCATGGCTTTCACTTTCTTGAAGGCCATGGGGCTGGAGATCGGTCAATCGCTTGTAGAGAACGACATGCTCGACTTTGCCAAGGGCGTCCAGGACCACGCCTTTGCAAGCGGAGTCAAATTCTATCTTCCGGTGGACTGCGTCGTCGCGGCTAGCCGGGAGCCGGGTGCCGAAACGAAGATCGTCCCGGTTCAGGAGATTCCCAAAGGATGGTACGGATTAGATATCGGCCCCGCCTCCGTCAAACTGTTCTCGGAAGCGGTCCAGGATGCCAAAACCATTCTCTGGAATGGTCCAATGGGCATGTTTGAAGTCGATGCCTTCGCCAGAGGCACCCTCGCAATGGCCCATTCCGTCGCCAACGCATACGCCCTGACCATTGTCGGCGGAGGCGAAACGGCACTCGCCATCCATCGTGCCGGGGAATCCGAAAGCATCTCATTCATCTCAACCGGCGGTGGGGCCGCGTTGGAATTACTGGAGGGGAAGATCCTCCCTGGTCTCGCAGCACTTCCCAATCGTACGCCGTAACAATATCGCCCCCATTCCTCCTCACCACAGCAGAGGTTTAGTGAGAACTCGCTTCATTGTCGGCAACTGGAAAATGAACAAAACCGCCTCTGAAGCCACGGCGTTCGTTCGCAGACTCGCGCAGCAGGTGACAGACCTCGCCGGCATCCAAGTCGGCCTGACTCCGCCGTTTACCGCCCTGCAGGCGGTACGCGAGGCGCTCGGCCCTGCTCCGCTCTTTCTACTCGGTGCACAAAACCTCTACTGGGAAGAGAAAGGTGCCTTCACCGGCGAAGTGTCCGGCGCGATGCTGAAGGATCTCGGTTGCCAGTTTGTCCTGGTCGGTCATTCTGAGCGGCGACAGTACTTCGGAGACCAAGACGCCTGGACCAACAAGAAAGTTCTGGCGGCTATCCGGCATGGCCTTGAGCCGATCCTCTGCGTAGGAGAAACGCTGCAGGATCGCGATGCGGGCAATACTGACCTCGTCATCCAACGACAACTTCGCGCCGGGCTTGCCGGTATCGAGGCGCGGGCGCTCGGAACCATGACGATCGCCTATGAGCCTGTCTGGGCCATTGGGACCGGTCGGGCCGCATCGTCAGAACAAGCCGTACCAGTCCATCGGGTGATTCGTCGCACCATCGACGAACTGAGTGGATCAAACACCGGCCGCCACGTGCGCATTCTCTATGGGGGCAGCGTCACGCCGCAGAATATTGCCGACTTTCTCATCTCCGAAGAAATCGATGGCGCGCTCGTGGGCGGGGCTTGTTTAGACCCGGTCTCTTTTGCTACACTCCTCAAGGTCGCGCTCGGGTCCAGTCCCTCCACGACCTAAAACTCAACATGTACACCTTACTCGTCATCATTCATGTCATGGTCTGCTTGCTCATGATTGGAGCCATCTTGCTGCAATCAGGCAAAGGGGCGGAAATTGGTGCGGCGTTCGGTGGTTCCAGCCAAACCGTATTTGGCAGTCGTGGGCCGGCGAACTTCCTCAGCAAGTTCACCGTCATCACGGCTTTCGTGTTTATGTTCACTTCCCTATCCTTAGCCATTCTCGCCAAGGAACGAAATTTTTCCTCCACCGTCATTGACTTGAATAAGAAGCCGGCTGCGACCACACCGAGTACAACGCCGCCAGCGACCTCCACGCCCCCTACCACAGAATCCCATCCCGCAGGGGAAGGTTCCCACTAGCATTTCTTCACACGTTACTTCTCTGTCGAATCAAATAGACTCCCAGTAAACCACGAAGCCATAACCTTCATGGTCATGGGTGTAATGTTTTACGGAGATGGTCGGGGAGAAGACGAGGCGGAACAGAACCCTAGACAGGAGTGAGCCATTGCCGATGAGCGGGATCCGTCCCACCGACAACTTCAAAAAATGCTTTTTGTAATGCCTGCGTAATCGGACCAGGCCTCCCGGTGCCGATGCTTCGTCGATCGATTTCGGTCACCGGTGTGAGTTCCGCCGCGGTGCCAGTGACAAACACTTCCTCAGCCACATACATTTCATCACGCGTGAAACGTTCCTCGACCACTGGAATATTGCGTTCCTTCGCCAATTGAATGATGGAATTCCGCGTAATGCCCTCAAGAATCGAGGTCAACGGGGTCGTCTTCAGGATACCGCGCCTGACAATAAATACATTTTCTCCCGTACCTTCAGCCACATAGCCCTCAGGATCGAGCATGATGGCCTCATCGTAGCCATCCGCCTTGACTTCGCGTTTGGCGAGAATGGAATTCACGTAGTAGCCGGATATTTTCCCGCGCGTCATGGAGACATTCACATGATGGCGCGTAAATGAGGAGACCCTTGCGCGAATCCCTTTGGTCAGCGCCTCATCCCCCAGATACGTCCCCCATTTCCAGGCAGCAATGCTCACCTTGATGGGATTCTCACCCGGATAGAGCCCCATGGCCCCATACCCGATATACACAAGCGGACGAATGTAACAGGCCTCCAACCGATTGATCCTCACTGTTTCGACGATGGCCTCGGTTATTTGCTTCTTATCGTATGGCATCTCGATCAACGCAATATGCGCGGATTCGAAGAGGCGATCCACATGCTCGGACAGTCTGAAAATGGCAGACCCGCTCTTTCCCTTGTAGCATCGAATGCCCTCAAACGCCGCCAATCCGTAGTGGAGTGAGTGCGTCAGCACGTGGACCTGGGCATCGGCCCAGGCGACAAATGTTCCATCCATCCATATTTTTTCGCTGGCTTGCAACATGCGCGGGATAATAACAGCGCCTCGCGATGACCGTCAAGACAGCAGACCGCGCACGTCACCGCCAGTCATTCTGTTTCGAATCGATTCCATAAGAGCTGTTCATTTCCCACGGGACACCCGCGTTTTCAGAATCTGAGCAATCCACTAACCACCCTTCGATGCACTTTGCCTTGACACCCTCTTTACGGCTGTGATAGACACTCACGTTCTGCTGACGAGGAGAAAGACGCACATGTACGCTATTATTGAGACAGGCGGAAAACAGTATCGAGTGGAAGCGGGGACGGTGCTCCAGGTGGAGTCACTTCCGGGCGACGTCGGGAATTCCGTGCAGATCGACCGAGTCCGGCTGCTGCATGGAGACAGCGGGCTGGTTGTGGGCCAACCGGTCGTAGCCGGCGCGCGCGTGACGGCGGAGATCATCCGCCAAGGGCGCACCAGATCTATCACGGTGTTTAAGAAGCACCGTCGCAAAAATTATCGGCGAACCAGAGGCCACCGGCAAGGCTTTACGCAGCTGCGGGTCACTGAGATCGAAACGAAGTAACGACTCGAAGGGGAGTTTGCCATGGCAACAAACAAAGGCGGCGGTTCGACAAGGAACGGCCGCGACAGTAACCCACAATACCTCGGCGTCAAGGCTTACGGCGGAGAGACGATCAAGGCCGGTTCTATCATCGTCCGCCAGCGGGGAACGAAGTTTTTCCCTGGGCTCAATGTCGGCCTGGGCCGGGACCATACCCTATTTACCTATGTGACCGGGGTGGTGAAATTCGAAGGTGGCCGCGGCCGGCAGAAGATTAGTGTTTATCCGATCACAGCAAAGGCCTGACCCCCTCCTCAGTCCACACGTTTGTTCCCACGGACCAGGTGCCTTTCGCTTCCACAGCTTCCCCCAGGGACCGGCGAATACGATATACTGCTGCCTCTGAATAACCGCGCCGGCTGGGGGATTGCCGTAATGTCTACATTTGTCGATCAAGTCCAAATCCTTGTGAAAGCCGGGCAAGGCGGCAATGGCGCTTGCAGCTTTCGCCGGGAAAAATTTGTCCCGCGCGGCGGCCCAGACGGCGGAGACGGAGGGAACGGCGGCAGCATCGTCGTGAGGTCGACCACACGGCTCAGCACTCTGCTGGATCTTCGCTACCAGAAACATTACGAGGCAGAGAACGGCGAGCCGGGGGGAGGCAGCAATTGCCATGGGCGTCGGGGCGTCGATGTCTGTATTCCTGTCCCAGTCGGCACCATGGTGTTTGACGACACCACCCAAGAACTCCTGGCTGATCTCACGGTGGATGGTGAGAGCTGCGTCATCGCCAAGGGCGGCCTTGGAGGCAGAGGCAACACTCAATTCGCCACCTCAACCAACCGCGTCCCGACGCAATTTGAACCGGGCACTCCCGGGGAGGAGCGCTTTCTCCGACTCGATTTGAAACTCCTCGCGGATGTCGGATTAGTGGGCTATCCAAACGCCGGCAAATCAACCCTTATCGCCGCCGTCTCAGCCGCAAGGCCAAAAATCGCCGACTACCCCTTTACCACACTCACCCCCAACCTGGCGGTCGTGCGATGGAACGAGGCGCAGACCTTCGTCATCGCCGATATTCCTGGACTGATCGAAGGAGCGCATGAAGGCAAGGGGCTGGGTTTTCAGTTTCTCCGCCACATTGAACGAACCAGCCTGCTGATCCATGTGATCGATATCTCCGAGTGGATCACCGAAGACCCTGTGACGAGTTTCGAGGTCATGCGCCACGAACTCACTGCCTATGACGAAACCCTTGCCGCCCGCCCTTTTGCCGTGCTGGGCACGAAACTCGACGTCAAGGGTGAGGGGGAGCGCCTCGAACGGCTCCGGAAGTATTGCCAACGACATAAAATTCCATTTTTCGCGATTTCGGCAGCCACGCGAGAGGGACTGGACGACTGCGTGCGCTACATGGGCCAGCAGGTGGAGCTTCTCCGGAAAACCCCGTGCGAGATGAACTCCTAAGACAAGCGAAACGCGTCGTCATTAAGATCGGGAGCAGCCTGGTCGCGTCGCGCGAAACCGGCCTGAGCGCCGAACGAATCGATCGGCTCGCCGGCGAGATTGCCGACGTACGCGCGCAAGGCCGCGAAGTGCTGGTCGTATCGTCCGGTGCGGTGGTGTCCGGCATCAAGAAACTTGGGCTGCGCGAATATCCCAAGAGCCTGCCGGTGAAACAAGCCGCCGCTGCGGTGGGCCAAAGCCATCTGATGTGGGCCTACGAAAAGGCGTTCGAGCGCTTGAATCTCCGTGTTGCGCAAGTGCTCCTGACGCACGAAGACTTGGCCGATCGCCGGCGGTTCCTAAATGCACGGCACACCCTCACGACACTGATCAAGTTCGGTGTGATTCCCATCATCAACGAAAACGATACCGTCGCGGTGGAGGAAATCCGCGTGGGGGACAACGATACCCTCGCGGCCCAAGTCGCGCACCTGGTGGACGCGGACCTGCTCGTGATCCTGTCCGACGTGGACGGGCTCTTTACCGCCGATCCCCGCAAGGACTCCACCGCCACGCTGATTCCGCTGATCCAGGACATCACCGAAGACATCGAACGGCGGGCCGGCATGTCCTCCACTTTCGAAGGCACCGGTGGCATGGCCACCAAGGTGCGCGCGGCAAAGAAGGTGGGTGAGTACGGGGTGGCGACCTTAATTCTCAATGGAACACAATCGCGGCTGCTTCCGGAGGTGCTTTCTGGAAAACCTGGCGGCAGCCTGTTCCTCGCCCGCGAACGACGACTGACCAGCCGGAAACACTGGATCGCCTTCACCCTGCGCCCCCGCGGCCAAGTGCAGCTTGATCAGGGCGCCGTCGAGGCCCTGGTACAAAAAGGAAAAAGCCTCTTGGCATCGGGCATCGTCGATAGTACCGGTCACTTTGAAGCCGGTGACCCGGTCACCTGCGTCGCCCCTGACGGGAAGGAATGCGCCAAGGGTCTTGTCAACTTCTCCTCCGAGATCCTGGCTCGCATCAAGGGACTCAAGACCGTCGATATCCAAAAACTTCCCGGGCTCCAGGAATATGAAGAAGTGATTCACCGAGACAACTTGGTAATCCTCTAACCATCGCGTCACCCGCCCGATGCTGACTGCTCAGTACGGGAGGTGAGGAGACCCGAGTCCGGCGAGGAACCGCCGATCACCACCGACCTGTTGCGGGGAGCCTTCTGCGCATGCGTCTGGGACTCTTGGGCGGCAGCTTTAATCCGATCCACCGGTGTCATCTCTCGATCGCCCACTCCGCCCAGCAGCTCCTCCAACTAGACCGCATCCTGTTCATCCCGACAGGTGATCCTCCACATAAACAACTCGGCGCGCTGGCCACCGCCCAGCACCGCTATCGAATGGTCGAGCTCGCCATTCAGGACATGCCGGGATTCGCCCTCACGGACATGGAAATCCGCCGACCTGGTAAATCCTATTCAATCGATACCGTCCGTGCGATTCAGCAAGAATACGGGCCCGAGAGCACTTTATTTTTCATCATCGGGCTGGATGCCTTTCTGGACCTGCCCTCGTGGAAAGATGCCGAGACGTTGCTCAGAAGCTGCCGGTTCGTGGTGTTTTCGCGGCCTTCCGTCAGTTTTCGAGCCGTGGCGTCGATCCCGCTCTTTCATTCCATTCGGGAGGAGACCTTGATCGCATTGGATGCTGCTCAACAGGAACGGGCGGACGTGGTCCTCGCGCAGGGCCGAACATTGACCTTCCTGCGACTGCCTCCTTGCGACGTCTCCGCCTCGGAAATCAGAAGACGCGTACAAGAGGGCCAACCCCTGGTAAATCTGTTGCCCCCCCCTGTCGAATCCTATATACTTCGCGAGGGGTTATACAGGGAGGACAGTGATCGTACCTGAAGCAAAGGCCAAAGCTCTCGCGGTGGCAAGCGCCATCCTGGACAAGAAGGCCACCGATGTCCTGATCCTGCATATCGCCACACTGACCTCTATCGCCGACTACCTGGTCATCGGCTCCGGGGAATCGGAACGTCAAGCACGAGCGATCGCCGACCACGTGAGCGACATTCTCACTGCGCAAGGACACGCGCCACTCAGTATTGAAGGCGCGTCGTCAGCCAAGTGGGTCGTCATGGACTTTGGTGACGTCATCGTTCACATCTTCCAGAAGGATATTCGCGAACACTACGCCCTCGAACGACTGTGGAGCGACGCAGGGCAGGTCCGGTTGCCGGAAGAGCGCGCACTGAAAGCCGCCCGACCAGCGCCACCCACGGTACGTCCGGCTCGCACCCGGAAACGGGTCTAGCATGTTTCGGCTCCTCTCCACGATCTTTCTCGTCAGCGTCGGCATTTTTCTCTACAGTTATTTTCGCGAACTCAACCCCGGTACGATTACGATTCGAACCAGCCCGGACGCGCTGTTCGAACTGAGCCCCGTGTCATTGGTATTGTTCGCGATGGCCCTGGGAGCCACGCTGGTAGCCCTCATCGTCACGATCAAAGAAACCTCCCATGTCTTCATGAATTGGCGCACCAATCGCCTGGTACGACGCAAGGAAAAGGTCGATGCCCTCCACCGGGACGGGACGCACGCCTTCATGTCCAAGCGGACCGCAGATGCGGTCAGCCTGTTTGAACGCGCCCTCGTCATCGATCCCAACCGAACGGATTCACTGCTGTGGCTCGGCAACATTTATCGGTCGGAAAGCAACTTTACCGAGGCCATTCGCCTCCACCAGCAAGCCCACCGCATCGAAGAACGCAACGTGGAAGTCCTGCTCGAATTGGCGAAAGACCTAGAGGGCGCCCGTCGGTATGAGGAGGCACTCCAGACGCTTCAAGATATTCTTCGCATTGAGCCGGATAACTTGATGGCCTTGATCCGCAAACGCGACCTCCAGATCCGACTTGAAAAATGGAGCGATGCGCTCGAAATCCAACACCGGATGGTCAAAGCCAACTTACCTGAAAGCGAACGGCGGGCCGAGGCCAATCTCCTACTCGGCTGTATGTACGAAGTCGGACGGCAACTCCTGGAGCGCGGGCACCCCGACAAGGCTCGTCGCTATTTCCGGGGCGCGATCAAAAAAGATCGCACCTTCTTGCCGGCCTACATCGGCATTGGGGAGATCCTGGTGCGAGAGGGCAAGACCAAGAACGCGGTTGAAATTCTCAAGAAGATCTATGCGAAAACACGCAGCGTCATCATTCTTCACCGATTGGAAGAACTCTTTCTCGAACTGGGAGAGCCCGACGAAATCATCCGTGCCTACCAAGAGGCGCTCCAGCAAGACCCCCACAACACCGTGATCCAGTTCTACCTCGGGAAGCTGTATTATCGGCTTGAAATGGTCGATGAAGCCTATGACGTGCTCTCGACCCTCGACGGAACGCAGGAGCAGCTCGTCGACTACCATAAGATCATGGCCAACCTGTACCTTCGCAAGCAGCACATGGACGAGGCCGTGGGGGAACTCAAGAAAGCCCTTGGCTTCAAGAAACGGGTGGTCGTGCCCTATCAGTGCACCCAGTGCCACCACGAATTAGCCGAGTGGTCGGGTCGCTGCCGACGATGCGGACGCTGGAACACCTATGTCGCACTCCCCTGGCGCGATGCCAACAAATCCGATACCGATCAAGACGGCCAGAGCTCACGAATCCCGGTCGTCCCTTATCAAGGCATTGCATCTCCATTTGAAACCGTGTAGGGTTTCCCCGCCCTTTTTTCTTTTCACAGACGCGGCCTCTTGCCCACGGAAACACGAAGCGGGTGGCGAGGTTCGACCGGTCTTTTCGAGGAGTAGCGTGCATGACTGACTTCACAATCCTGGCCGACAAGGCTTTGCGGGATGAATTGCTCACCCGAGAGGAAAGCCTCGCCGTATTGCAAACACCGGACTCCCGCCTGCTCGAACTCTTACAGGCCGCCTTCAAAGTCCGGGAACGCCACTTCGGTAAAACGGTTCGCCTGCAAATGCTGTTGAACGCCAAGAGCGGCGCCTGCCAGGAAGACTGCGGCTACTGTTCGCAATCCGCCGTCTCGACGGCCCCAATTGAGCGCTACGGACTGCTCCCTCAAGACCAAATGGTGACCGGCGCGCGCCGCGCCGCCGCCGCCAAGGCGCAACGGTACTGCATCGTCATCAGCGGGCGCAGCCCGTTGGATCGGGAGATCGCCGACATCGCCTCCGCCGTGCGGTCCATCAAGCAGGAAGTCCCGATTCAGATCTGCTGTTCTCTGGGACTCCTCAACGAACGCCAAGCGAAAGACCTAAAAGCCGCCGGCGTCGACCGGATCAATCACAACTTGAACACCAGCGAGGCCTATCATCCCTCGATCTGCACCACGCACACCTTTCAGGACCGGCTGGCCACGATTCGGCATGCACGAACCGCCGGGCTCGAAATCTGTTCGGGTGGCATCGTCGGCATGGGGGAAAGCGATGAGGACTTGATCGATCTGGCCTTGGCGCTCCGTGAAGTCAAACCGGACTCGATTCCCATCAACACCTTCCATCCGGCGTCCGGCACGCCGTTAGAACACTGCGCCCCCCTCACGCCGCAACGGTGCCTGAAGGCCCTCTGCCTCTTCCGCTTCCTGCATCCGCGGACGGAGATTCGTATCGCCGGTGGGCGGGAGCACAATCTGCGCAGCCTGCAGCCGCTGGCGCTCTATCCGGCGGATTCGGTGTTTGTGAACGGCTATCTCACTACGCCGGGCCAGCCTGCGGCGGAAGTATGGCGAATGATCGAGGACCTTGGCTTCGACATTCAGGTCGATGCACTTCCCATCGAACAGGGATCAGCGCACACGTCTCCACCAGCCGTCGGTCTTCATTCGTAACGCAATCCTTCTACCAGCGGTTGCTTGGCAGCCCAACGGGCCGGCCAGAGCCCGGCTAGGAGCGATGCCACCAAGGCCATGGCTGCAACTTCGGCCATGAGGCCAAGCGGCCACGAGATCTGGATCGTCCAGCCGAACGACTGCCGGTTGATGACCCTGATGAGGATCCACGCGAGAGCGAGCCCTCCGAACAATCCCATCGCTGTCCCTAGCAGTCCGAGATACCCGGCCTCCCACAGGATCAGCGCCGTAATTTGCCCCCGGCTGCTCCCGAGTGCTTGGAGTGTGGCCAACTCACGACGCCGTTCCACAACGGAGGTGACCAACGTGTTGATAATCCCCAGCATGGCAATGATCACTGCAATGGCCTCCAGCACATAGGTCAGCGTGAAGGTGCGGTCGAAAATACGCAGAATCTCCTGTCGTAATTCCGCATTGGTCAGCACCGTCGTGGAAGTGAGCCCCTCTGTCTCGTGCGCCAAGCTTTCAAGGATGGCGAGCCGAACCTGTTCCAGATCGATGCCGGATGTGGCATAGACGGGAAACAGCGTGACACCATCATCGTTCCACCATCGTTGAAACAACGACCGGTCGATGACGACCTTCCCCCCGTCTGTCGCATAGTCGAAAAATACTCCCAGGACGGTCACCGATTTCTCCCCCGATGGCGTCATCACGGACAGTTGGCTCCCCCTCGTCACATGCAGGTGATTAGCCAACACCTCCGAAAGAACGGCCCCTTCCCCGGCTGCGGCGCGAGCCAGGATAGCCGCCGATTCACCTTCCAGGAAGAGGTAGCGACTCCGTGCGGCATGGAGCGCCAGATCTCTCGAAACCAGTGCGACCGGCCGTCCCTGCAGCTCGATGCGAACATCGCGGTAAGCATCGACCGCCGACACATGCTCTGCGCCGGCCAATTTAGTCCTCCAGACGGCAGGAAGGGTGTGATTCACCGTCCCGCCACCGCTGACATGGGGCCATCCGGCCGGAGCCACGATGAAATCCGCCATCACGGTCTGATCGATCCAGATCTCGACCGTGTCGCGAAAGCTCCGAATCATCATCATGACCCCGACCATGATGGCCACCCCGACCAGAAAGGCAGACACTGTGACCGCATTGCGCCCCATTCCCCTCGTGGTTTGCTCCCGCGCAATGTGGCGGATGGCGCCTCCCAACGAAGGCGAGTGAGAAGCCGTTCCCAACTCTCGCGTGCGACAGACCTGCCGTATGAGAATGGGCACCAGGCAGGATAACCCGGCGAGCACGCAGAAGGTCGCCAGATACCCGAAGACCGGCACCCCGCCGATAGGTTCGGCGAAGGCACATCCCAGGGCGATCACCAGCAAGATTCCCCCCGCGATGCCGAGCGGAGCGGCACGCACCCGCTGTGCGACATCGTATTCTCCGGGAGCAAGGGCCGCGACCACAATGGTGCGACCAGCATCCAAACTGGGACCCAGCGCCCCTAGCATGGACACCCCACTTCCGATCACAACCGCCTCAACCAACAACCTGCCAGATCCAGGCGGGAAACCGAAGGCCTTCGGCATGTCCGCCAGCGGTACGTAAAGATCATGAATTGTGCGGCCAACCAAGCCGACAAGCACATTCCCCAGTACGAGCCCAAGCCCGCCGCCTACGACCCCTCCGGCCAGACCGAACAGCCCGGCCTCTGCGAGAAAGAGACCGACGACCATGGGCTCGGACATCCCGATCGCGCGCAGAATCCCCACCTCCCTCCGTCTTTGCGTCACTGTAAAGGACACGGTGTTGTAGATCAAAAATATCCCGACCAGCAGCCCCACCATGCTCAAGACGGATAAATTCAATTGAAAGGCGCCGACCATGGATTCGACCTGCCGGCTGCGTTGAACCGGACGGCGTACCGTGACAGCCGGAGGCAGAACTCGTTGTATCGCCTCCGCCACCTGCTCGACTGAGGACGAGGGATACGTAACGACATCGATGCGATCCAGGCGCGCGCCGAGGCCGAACGTCCGTTGCGCAGCAGCAATATCCATGACGGCCAAGCGGTCCCATATCGATGGAGGGCCCGGTTGGCGATTCATGATTGCCGTGATCAAGACGGAGACTTCACGACCGCCGACCTCAAGGGGGAGAACGCTCTGAGGTCTCACGGCTAAATCCGCCGCAAGGGCCTGGCCCACCAAAAGGCCGTTAGAGGCCAGTAGCCCCTCCAGCCCTTCCTCCTCCCCGGGGCGTTGCAGCACATCGAGCGTGGCAGGGATACGGCCTCGAATCGAGTTCAATTCATCCAGTATGTCCACCCCAAGAACAAGGAACGAGCGGCCGGCACCTTCAGCCTCGCGAACGCCGACTTCCACCACCGGACGGGCCGATTCCACTCCGGCAACATCCCGCACCGCGGCGATCAGACGCTCATCCATCCCTGCCTCTCCCGCCGACACCTCCAGTGTGACGGGACCTGCTACCGTCAAGACCGACTCCTCGAAGGAGCGCAGGACATCCACATTGGCGGTTTGGACGGCAATCGTTGCCGCAACCCCCAATCCGACCCCGACAATCGTGAGCAGGGTTCGACCAGGATGCGCAGACACATGGGCCCATCCAAGACGAACGAGGACCGCGACCAAGGACGAAGGTATCAGCGACATCAGTACGCTCGCTCGAACAGGAGTCCAGTAATTGTTTTTACAGATTTGGCCAGATATGCTAGGATTACTAACAGTAGAATTTGGGACACACAATCTCTATGGCACCACGCAAAAAAATTCGTCCTAAGAAAACTGCGAAGGCGATAAAGGTCACGACGTCAACCAAGGCTGCACGGACCAGAAAGACTGCCAGATCGACCAAGCCGACCGGCAAACGAGCAGATGGGCTGACGCCCCGACAGAAAGAAATCCTGAAGCTCGTGTCGCAAGGCAATACGAACCGAGATATTGCCCGTCGGCTCGCGATCAGTGTCCGAACGGTTGAGGTGCATCGATTTAATCTGATGCGGCGATTGAAAGTCCGCAACGTCGCACAGCTACTCCGGCAAGCGCTGCAGCAGGGCTTTCTCCCGAAAAATTTCGCGTTTAAATAATCCCGCGCGAAGGTCTCGTGAGCGGACTCCCGCCACTTCCCATTACAATTCTTTTAATTTTCCCCGGCATTCATGAAGCGACTGCTTGCCACGCGTGGCGAGTTCCCCCGTCAATTCGCGCTCCAACCGCTCAAACACCGCCACTCCCTCCTCAACCAAAACCGTCCCCACCTGGACAGCCGAGGCACCGCAGAGCACATGCTCAAACGCATCCACGCCCTGCATGACTCCGCCGGTTCCAATGATCGGGATACGCCCATCCAACAACTTCCAGAATGCCCGCACATTCGCCAGCGCGACAGGTTTGATCAACGAGCCTCCCAACCCTCCGAAGCCTCCCTTCGGCTTGATAACCGGCGTTTCACGCTTCGGGTCCACGACGAGTCCATTGCCGACGGAATTGATGAGATTCAGATAATCCACCCCGCTGCGCCGAATCACGTCGGCCATCACGGCATGGTGGGCCGGGTCGAAATAGGGGGGCAACTTCACGCCCATGGGAACTGTAATGAGAGGACGCAGCCGCTTCAGAAGCCGTTCCGAGTCAACTGGATCATAGGCGATCTGTGGCTTACCGGGAATGTTCGGGCAGGATAGATTGACTTCAATGAGATCGGGCCGCGCTTGATTGATCACCCGTGCCATCGTGAGGAAGTCGTCCTCGCAGAGACCGGCAATACTGGCGATGACAGGTTTCCCAAACCGGGTGAGTTCGGGAATCAGTTCCGCATAGGCCCGATACCCGAGATTCGGGAGCCCCATCGAATTGATCGACCCGCCGGGAAAACCGTAATAGCGCGGTTCGGGATTCCCGACCCGTGGCTCTACCGTCATCGACTTGGTCACGATCGCTCCCGCGCGCGAGCGACCCAGCGCATGCAGTTCCTCACGCGTCACACAAAGCGCTCCGGATGCATTCATGAAACAGGTTGGAAACTTCACTCCGGCAATGGTGGTGCTGAGGTCCATGCTGATCCTTTCTCTTAGCAGGAGGTTGAAAAAGTCCGCCAGCTTTGTACAGACTCTGGACGCTCGCCGACTCGCGCCCGTGCGCAAACGTGACGCTCCTTACTCGTCGCGTCGCGCACCTCAGAGGTTCAGCGTACGAAAAAAGTACGCCTCGCCTCTAAGACACTGCCGGCTCACCATCTCGCCGGCGTCCACAAACGTGGCGCTCATTATTCTTCGCGCCGTGGACCTCGCTGCGGCCTCGCTGGACGGTCTTTTTGAACATCCTGTGTGCTGCTGATCCTGCTCGTGATACAGGACGGGGCGGTATGTCGAGACTGTTGAAATATTTTTTTAACAGCCGGCTAGGCCTCCTGCCTTACACAGTTCACCAGACGGCCATCCCGCATGTGCCATACATAGTCAGCTGCCGCCGCCGCCGCCTCGCTATGCGTCACCAGCAACACCGAGTGGCCGAAACGTTGCGGGAGCGTACGGAATAATTTGACGATGTCGGCACCCTGTTTGGAGTCAAGATTTCCCGTCGGTTCATCGGCCAGAATAAGCCGGGGCCGATGCACGATCGCCCGGGCAATGGCGACACGCTGCTGCTCCCCTCCCGACAGTTCGCTTGGCCGATGGGAACGGCGAGCATCCATACCCACCGCCCGCAACACCTCAACGACCCGCTCCGCGACCGCTGTCCCCTGTTCGCCTTTGAGTAATAAGGGCAACGCGACATTTTCCGCGACCGTCAGACCGGGAATCAGATGAAACGCCTGAAAGACGATCCCGATCAACTCACGCCGCAGGCGGGTCCACTCCATGGCGCTCGCATAGGTCACAGGCCGATTCTCAATCGCGATGCTGCCGGAGGTGGGATGGTCCAAACCACCGACGAGATTAAGCAGGGTACTCTTACCACACCCGCTGGGCCCCACGAAGGCACAGAAATCTCCCACCTTCACGTCGAGTGTGACATCCTGCAGCGCGCACACAGCGGTCTGCCCGCGGCTGTATTCTTTCGAGAGATTCTGTACACTCACGAGCGTTTTGGCAGGGTCTTGCATGATTTGGGAACCGATGGCTGTGAAGTGTAGAGGAAGCCCTTGGCAGTCGCGTGCAACCTCGACCTGCCGGCCCCTATGGAGTCGCCCTGATGCAGACGGAATGGTCGTATACCATACCCCGTTTACACCCCACAACCTTGACAGGCTGAAGGGTTTTCCGTACAAGTCCAGGAAAATGTTCCCGCGGCTCGCGCCGGACATGTAAGAAGAGGTATCGCCCATGTTAGCAGGCATCTTCCGACAGGCCTCACGGCTACTGCTGCCGTCAGATTGCACCACCTGCGATCAGCCTCTCACGGACGATCCCACTCCGTTTTTCTGCCGCCAATGCTGGGGACACATTCGCCCCCTACAAGGACCGGCCTGCCCACGATGCCACCGCCCCTTTGCGTCGCCCTCCGCCACCGCCTATAGTCCGACCCACGAATGTCATGACTGCCGCACCCGCGACCCTCATTACACCCAGGTCTGGGCTGCCTATGCCTACTCCCCTCCGCTTCAGGACGCCATCGCCCTGTTCAAGTATCGAGGGAAGGTGGCATTGGCGGATTCGCTGGGAGCGCTGCTCGTCCAAGCCCTTCCCCGGAACCTGGAGACAGACCTCCTCATGCCCGTCCCTCTCCACCCCAACCGCCTTCGCCGCAGGGAGTTCAATCAGTCCCTGCTCCTCGCCGACCGCATCAGTCCTGTCTTACACCGGCCGGTATCCTATCGGAACTTGGTTCGTATCGTCGACACCGATCCGCAAATCACGCTCCCGCGCTCGGCCCGCCTTCGGAACCTTCGCAAGGCGTTCGCCCTACGCGCTCCCCAGGAAGTCATCGGGAAGCGCGTCCTGCTCATCGACGACGTGTTCACTACGGGCACGACGGTCAACGAATGTGCCAGAATCCTGCTCGAATCCGGCGCTCAAGACGTCGCGGTCCTTGCACTCGCCCGTTCGGTGGATGCCGGCATGATGCCGGACTCGTCACTGCCGCCGTCGGCCTTTAACCAACGAGAAGAATTGAGAGCCTAGTCCATGCCGATCTATGAATATCGCTGTCGGCAATGCGGAAAGCGGACCAGTCGATTGGTCCTGAGCATCAGCGCCCCCCCGCAGCAGACCTGCGGCCACTGTCACAGTCCTGACATGGAACGACTCATGTCACGGTTTGCCTCTCCCAAGTCGGAAGAGGCGCGACTCGAGGCCCTGGCCGATCCAAGTCATCTGGGCGGGCTCGACGAAAATGACCCCCAGAGCATGGCCCGGTTCATGAAGAAAATGGGGCAGGAAATGGGTGAAGACCTTGGAGACGACGTAGATGCCGCGATGGAGGAAGGGCAGCTGCCATCGGCAGACATGGGCCCTACCGACCTCGACTGACCTCCACTGTCATGAATATTCACTTGACAGGATTGGCCTTGTCTCCTACCATCAGCCTAGAAATGGACCCGTGGCTCGCTTTTATGTTCCTACCAACATCTCCATTGAGTCTACATGACGACCGACCTCAAGAACGAACTCCTCACGGTGGCGGAGACCTGCCGCTATCTCAAGGTCAGCCCTCGTACGCTTTACCGCTACATTCAGGACCGTCACCTGCCTGGTTTCAAGCTGGGCAAGGAATGGCGTTTCGTACGTACCGACCTCGAACGATGGCTCCGAGAACGTTCCGGCCCAATACCGCGGCCTTGACCGGAGGATGCCGATAATGTTCGCCGGGGAATATCTCTGCAAAGTCGATGAAAAGGGACGTTTCTTGATCCCCTCTCCCCTTCGAGAACATCTCGAAGCCGAAGGTAATCAGGTGATGTTCCTGAAAAACGCCGAACAGTCGCTCTGGGTGTATTCAGCCAAGGAATGGGAAAAGGTGTTGGAGCGGACCAAAACCACCCTGGATGAGGACCAGAGCCGCCTGTTCATGCACTTCGTAGTCTCGGAAGCCGGCACCTCGGACATCGATAAAGCCGGCCGTGTGTTAATTCCAGGCCGCCTTCGTAAGCTCGTGCCGATGGATGAAGATCAGGAAATCATCCTCGTGGGATTGTATCACCGCATGGAAATCTGGAATCCGGCTGAATGGCGGCGGTACATCTCCAAGACAGAGGATCGGTACGAGCAAAATATGGCCAAGATCCTCAATCTTCTCTAGTGCAATAGGCAGGCCCTTGCGCCGCGTGGCCCGTTCTCGACAGTCCCCCATTCCGTTCAGGTCTACCTCCTTTCGTCCCTCGTCCAAGAAGGCCCTGCTCTCTACGGAAGATCCTGTTCTACCACGCGCGTCCACCAAAGGCCGAAACCCACTGCATCGACTCGCGCCCCCTGCCCCCACGGTGAGAGTGGCTGCAGACTCGATCGGGCTCACGTTACCCGTCCCGCCCAGCGTGAATCATCAATATGCCACCGTCAATGGGCGCCGCCTGCTCTCCGCCAAGGGACGCGCGTACAAAGACCTCGTCGGGCAACAAATTCTCGTTGCACTTGCCCAATCGCCCCATCGTGGTACTCTAAGACAAATCTTGCGGCAAGCGAGCCTTTCGTTGTCGATTCATTTTTTCTTTGAGTCTGCGCTTCGTCGGGATACCGATGGGGGACTCAAGATCGCGCAAGACGCGTTGTGTGAGGGTCTGGGACTGAATGATAACCGGGTAGTGGAGATCCACCTCTACAAGTTTCAAGATCGGGACAACCCCCGCATGGAAATACGGTTGTCGGTCGCACCGCCCGCATCACCTGAACCCGCTCGCCCCACCACCCTCGCCACACCAGCTGCCGTTCCCCCAAAGAATCCCGCTCACAAGCAGCGAGACTGAGAGGAGAGAGTGAGGACAATGCGCGGGCCCGCACAAGTCCGCTGGTCTCGTACTCTATGGCATACCGACCAATCTCCATAGATTCGCTTCGGATCGGCATGCACGTCGCAAAATTGGACGTGGCTTGGTTTCGTTCGCCCTTTCTACGGCATTCGTTTTTAATTCGAACCGACGAGCAGATCGAGAAGTTGCGGCGCGCCGGCGTAAAACACCTGAAGATCGATCCCGCCCGTGGCATCGACGTGTCGGACGCATCCAACCCTCCTCCAACCCGGCCGAAGGCCATCCTTCAGCCGGTCTCCACGCCGGCGGTGGGCCCACCTGCCGTCCGGTCCCTCGCCATGATGACGCAGGAACTGCAGGCCGCCCGGGCAGCACGCCGGCAACTCGAACGATCGGTGCACTCAACCTTTTCACACATCGCCGAAACGGGCATCGTCGATCTGGAGAAGGCCGAGCACACCATCCATGAAATCGATGCCGTGGCCAAAACCCTGACAACCCACGCCTTGTTCATGGCCTTCAGCCAAGGCCGCGAGGGGAACACGTCCCTCAGCGAGCATGCACTCGCCACCTGCAGCTTTTCGATGATTCTCGCCCACGCCGCGGCCTACGATCTCTTCACACTGCAGGATCTCGCCACCGGCGCGCTTTTGCATGACATCGGGCTCTTGCAGGTACCGCCGACCATTCTCCGACGTATTCACGATACTTCGACCACCCTGTCGGAGCCGAACCGCCGGACCTATGAATCCCATGCGCGCTCCGGCGCGATTCTGCTCGAGCGCCAAGGTGGATTCGCCCCCTCGGTCGAGCAAATTGTGGCAGAGCACCATGCCTATTTGAACGGAAGCGGATTTCCCGCTGAAACCGGAGGTGCGTTCACCTCAGATATGACGCGTATCGTCATGGTGACGGACCGCTACGACGAGCTCCTGACAGGATTCGGTGGCGCCTCGCCACTGACCCCGCACCAGTCGTTGCAACGGCTCTATCAGGAAGGGCAGGAAGGAAAATACGAGAACCGACTGGTCTCGCTCTTCGTCAAAGTGCTGGGCATTTACCCGGTTTATAGCTATATCGCACTGACCACGGGGGAACGAGCCGTCGTCTCCGTCATTAACTCCGGAAAGCTGCACCAACCCATCGTCACCATCACGCACGACCCCTCGGGTACACCCTACATCGTCCCGCTCGTCATCGACCTCGCCAACCAGGATGAACAGGCTCCAATACGCGGGATCCGTTCGGTCTTGGGAACGATACCTGCGGAGTTCGAACGAGCCGTCCGCTGACACCGACATCCTTCTCCCAACCACTCGCCACATCGTCTTGCTTGGTCGTGATTGAGCAAAGAATATCGATGCGGCTTGGACCGCTATTCGTAGCGAAGCGCTTCGATGGGGTTGAGTCGAGCGGCCTTATTGGCAGGGTAGAGGCCGAAAAAGAGTCCGACTGCCAGCGAGAAGATACAGGCGCTAACGATGGAATCGAGAGAAATGATCGTCGGCCATCCCGCAATCGCGGTCGTGAGCCTGGCGCCGACGATGCCCACGATCACACCGATGATGCCGCCGAACAGGCTCAAGGTCACGGCTTCGATGAGGAACTGCGTGAGGATATGCACTCGCTTTGCACCGACCGCCATGCGCACCCCGATTTCTCTCGTTCGCTCCGTGACCGAGACCAGGAGAATATTCATGATGCCGATGCCGCCGACCAGCAGCGACACCGAGGCGATGGCAAACAGCATGACCGTGAGGGTCTGACTCGTGCCTTCCTGCACCTTCCCGATGTCGACCTGGGTACGGATGGTGAAGTCATCCGCCTGCTCGGCCCGAAGGCGGTGGCGGGTCCTCAACACCTCGCGAATATGCTCAACCGCCTCGGGCAAATCAGCGCTCTGCTCCGTTGAAGCGAACAAGGCCCCTACCGATCCTAAGAACTGGCTGCCGAATACCTTCCGCTCGGCCGTCGTGAAGGGAATGAAAATGACGTCATCCTGGTCGGAGCCTTGGGCCGACTGGCCCTTGGGCGCCAATACCCCGACGACCTGAAACGGCACATTTTTGATCCGGATCGTTGCGCCGATCGCCTCCTCGCTTGGATCAAACAAGTTTTCCAGCGTCGTCTGACCGATCAACGCCACTCGGGCGGCACCTTCCATATCTGTCTGCGTAAACGCCCCTCCGCTCATGAACGACCAATCGCGGATGGTGAGATAGCTCGGTGAGATGCCGTTGACCGGACCGTTCCAGTTGCGGTTCCCGTTGACGATTTGCATCACCTCCCGCTTCGCCCATCCGGTGTCCGACAGCAAGGGGCTCCGCTTTTTCAGATCGGCCGCATCTCCGACCGTCAACGTCACCGCCCCGCCCTGCCCTCCCCGCACACCACTCACCGTCGTGGACCCCGGCATGATGATGATCACGTTCGTCCCCATGCTGGCCACCTGTGCCTGTACCGCCGCGCGGGCTCCCTGTCCGATGCTCACCATGGCAATGACTGCGCCCACGCCGATCACAATGCCAAGCATGGTCAGGCCGGCACGAAGGCGGTTTCGGCTGAGCACCCGCAACGCGGTCATGACGGTCAACAGAATAAAGGCAACCATGGCATTCCTACTGCACGACAGCCAGGTGTGGGACCCGCCGAACATCTTGCACGACCTGTCCATCCTTCATGACGAGTTCACGGGAGGCATAGGCGGCGATATCGGATTCGTGCGTCACCAGAATGATGGTAATCCCATCCTCACGATTGAGCTGCGCCAGGATGCCCATAATCTCGCGACTCGACACGGTATCAAGATTGCCGGTGGGTTCATCGGCGAAGAGAATCGAGGGGGCCCCGACCAGGGCTCTCGCAATGGCGACGCGCTGCTGTTGACCTCCGGAAAGCTGGGCAGGGTAGTGCTGTTCCCGGCCGGCCAGCCCAACCCGCTGCAACGCCGCCGCGGCCTGCTTCCGCTGCTCCTTGATCGAGACTCCTCGGTAGAACAGCGGCAACTGGGCATTTTCCAACGCACTGGTTCTGGGAATGAGGTTAAAGTTCTGGAACACAAACCCAATCTGCCGATTGCGAAGCTCCGCCAGGAGGTCCGGCTTCGCCGTCCCCACATCCAACCCATCCAGTTGGTATCGCCCGCGAGTCGGTTGGTCAAGACAACCCAGGATATTCATCAGCGTCGACTTGCCCGATCCGGATGTGCCCATCACAGCAACGAACTCACCCCGCTCAATAGTCAAATCGACGCCTCTCAAGGCCTTCACCTCGACGTCGCCGACGCGATAGATCTTCCAGATATCTTCACAGACGATTAAGGGGGCCATGCCGTCCTTACGAGTTGGTGGCGCTGGACGGCTTCACCGCCGATCAGCGAAGCCCATGCTGGGCGGGAGCAGACTTGCAGGATGCTCAAAAAATCGGTCCTCTTCGTCCGTCGTTCGTGAAGCGTGAGCAGCTGTCATGTTCAATGTTGAGTGTTCAATTGAGCATTGAGAATTGAACATTGAACCTTTCTTAGAAGGGCGAGATACCGTTCACGCTTCACGGGTATCGAGAACGCCGCTGGCGGACTTTTTCAGCATCCTGCTAGATGCCGCGATCACGCCGCGGACCGCGCTGCTGCCCGGACCCAAACCCGGGGGGAAGATCCCCGCCCTTGCGATCTCCGCGCGGAGATTCAATACCGATAATGACCTGATCGCCCTCAGTGATCGCCGTGGAACTGATTTCAGCATAGGCCCCGTCGGAGATACCCATTTCTACCGGGACCGGCTCCAGCTCGTCATTAAGGTTCTGCTTCCAGAGGGCTCGCTGACGGCCTGCTGGTCCAGACACCCCGCCCGTCTCATCACCCTTGGCAGGCCTGGCCGCAGCCCCCACTTCTCGAGCTCCTTTGGGAGGACTGAAGCGGAGTGCCGAATTCGGCACCTTGAGAATCTGCTCCTTCTTGGCCACGACAATGGACACATTCGCCGTCATGCCGGGCTTCAGACGAAAATCCGGGTTCTCGAATTCGACCACGACATCGTAGGTCACCACATTCTGAATGTTGATGGGTGCATTTCTGACCTGCCGCACACGTCCATGAATTTGTTCACCAGGATAGGCATCGACCGTGAACGAGGCCGCTTTTCCCTCGGCCACTCCACCGATGTCGGCTTCGCTGACGTTGGTATCGACCTGCATTTTGGTGACATCTTCCGCGATCAAGAATAGGGTGGGAATGGAAAAGCTGGCGGAGATTCGCTGCCCGCCCTCGACGAGCCGGGAGATCACCACGCCGTCGACCGGTGAACGGATCACCGTATACTTCAGGTCCAACTCGGCCGCCTGCAACATCGCCTCCGCCTGCTTGACGGCGGCTTCCGTAACTTTCAGCTGCGCCACAGCGCCTTCGGAAGCGGTCAAGGCGACGTCGACTTCGTTTTGTGAGATGAATTGTTGTCCGATCAGCGACTTGGCCCGATCGAATTCCCGTCGACGCTGGGCCAGATCGATCCGCGCCTTGTCCAACGCCGCTCTTGCATTGGCGAGACTCGCGACCGCCTGATCGCGCCTGGCCTGATAGGGAAAGGGATCGATGCGCGCCACCACCTGATTCGCCTTCACCTTGGAATTGAAATCGGCATGCAGGCTTTCAATCATGCCCGATACCTGGCTGCCGACCTGAATCGTGGTAATGGGGTTGATGGTGCCCGTTGCCGTCACCAGGGACACGATCGTCCCTCGTTCGACAGGAACGGTGCGATACCGCAGCGGAGGTCGTCGCTCGCCGTTGAAAAATACGTACCCGGCGATAGCGAGGCCGATTGCCAGCACTCCGACGATCAAACTCACACGGCGCATGAACGGGCCATCCTCCCCACCGAGCAATGCGGGCATTCTACCAGGAAACGATTTTGCGATGCAGCAAGCGGCCCGCTCCCGCATGCCCGCGCAAGGGTCTGTGCAGAAAAGACGAAGGCCGTTTGCCTGTGACGGCAAACGGCCTTCTCGATCGCACGGTCCACCAGCCGTGGACGCTCGCACACAATACTTATGGACTGACGGTAATCCGGTCCTTGATGTCGTCGAACACGTCCTTCGGCACCACGTTCTTGGCAACCAACTCGCCCTTCACTTTGTAGGGGCGATTGCTCACGATTCGGTCGGCCACATCCTGAGTGATGCCCAAAGAGAGCACCAGATCGGTCGACGGGGCCTTATTGATATTGAGCACCGACAATGTCGGAGCTGCCTCAGACGGTGCGCCGAATGCAGAAGGCGACGGAGCCGATTTGGTCGATGACGCGCCTAAACCGGATGACGGAGCCGTCAAGGAAGAGGAGCCCATACTCGGCGACAGCGACCGGGAGCGTTCCTTCATCTCCTTTTGGTACCGCGCGACCAGCGACTTCAATTGTTCGTTATGCCGGCGGGCCTCTTCATACTCCTGCTTGACGTTCCGATTTTGCGCCGTCAGCTGCTTGACCTTGTCTTCCAGCTCCTTCGTCCGGACATCAATCGTGTCCCGCTCTTTGTCGCGACCATGCTGGATCCGCTGCAGCTCATCCCGGGCGATTTGGCTTTCCGACCCAAACTTGGCGTTGAGGTCCTTCAGCGTCTTGACCTGTTGTTCCAACGCATTCTTCTGCGCACGCGTACGTTCCAGGTCGCCCCTGGCGGCATCGGCGTCGGCAAGCACCTCATGATATTTCTTATCACTCACGCATCCGCTGACGGCTATCGCGCTGATGAGCGCGAGCCCAGCCATCCACACATGCCTCATGCGACCCTCCCCTGTTCGATCAGAACCGATCGGACTTCTTTTCCTCTTGTTGTGTGTATGCCAAGAACCACAGTTTGTCAATATGTTTGCCGATTGTGGAGCACCGGCCGGCGAACCGGTCGCAGCCTGTGACCTCATCCACAAAAGCCGACGACGCTTGACTGCAGGAGAACAGTTTGGGAATATGCACCGACTGTTCAGCGAAACCACACACCACCAGCATCTCCACTACCATCCTATTTTATTATGATGAACTGGGGCCCGGAGCTCGCCGTCATTCTCGGCATTATCGAAGGACTGACGGAATTTCTTCCCGTCTCCTCCACGGGCCATCTCATTCTCGCCGGGCATGCCCTCGGATTCACGGGAGACATCGCCTCGAATGTGGAGATCTCGATCCAGCTTGGGTCGATTTTGGCCATCATCGCCTACGAACGCACGAAGCTCGCGGCACTGGCCTCCCACACCCTCCGTGAACAGCGCGACTTTCGATCGCTGGTGGCTGCTCGCGGGAACACCCCCTGGACGACGCTCATTCAGAAGTCCATTCAGGCCCAGCCCAACCTGTGGTTCGTCATCGGATTGGGATTGGCCTTTCTACCCGCGGCCCTCGTGGGATTCGTCGCCCATAAGTCGATCAAGGCCTATCTGTTCACCCCAGCCACGGTTGCAGCCTCGTTGATCGTGGGGGGCATCATCATTTTGGCGGTCGAACGGATGCGGGACCGCGTGCGCGTCAGGGAACTGCTCCAGGTCACACCGCGCTCGGCCCTCTGGATCGGCCTCGCACAATGCGTCTCCTTGATTCCAGGCATGTCCCGTTCCGGCTCGACGATTGTCGGTGGTCTCCTGGCCGGTCTCGACCGGCGCGTCGCCACCGAATATTCCTTCTTTTTGGCGCTCCCTACGATGATCATCGCCACGATCTACCAAATGCTGAAATCGCAAGCAGCGTTCAGTCAACAAGACTATGTCGCCCTTGGGATCGGACTGCTGGTCTCGTTCGTCGTCGCCTGGGCCGTCATCGCCGCCTTCCTCACATTCGTCCAACGCCACAGCCTCCGCGTGTTCGCCTACTACCGCATGGTGCTGGGCATCATTGTGCTTTTGGTCGTCCGCTAATCGAACCTAACAGGATGCTGAAAAAGTCCGCCAGCGGCGTTCTCGCTTCGTTCAGACCCTCAACGTACCCTAAGGGTACGCCTCGGCCCTTCACTCGCTGCGGCCTTGCTGGACAGCCTTTTTGAGCATCCTGTATCCCCATCTATTGTTGTTTGAAATCTCGATGCCTCTGACGATGACAGGGGTGAAAGAGTATGTTCGTAACCTGCTAACAAGGAGCCGAGCCGACATGAGAAACAACCAGATGGATACCGTGCATGTGTACGACACCTGGGTCGACGGCAAGAACGGCAGGCTGCACTTTGACGTGATGACGACGAATGAAGACCAGGCCCTCACGCTCGCCAAGCAGTATCTGGTGGGAATCGGGGAACCGAAGGCGGTCATCACCCTCAAGGAATGCCAATTCTGCCACAGCGAGCCGCTCGTCATGTTTTCGGAAGCGCAGCAGCGGCAATTCCGCGATCAAGGCGGGTTCATCGTGCCATTGTCGGCCTAGTCGGGAAGGGAAGGGAAGGGCTAGGAGAGCTGTTGAAAAACCTTTCTAACAGCCTCGAAATAGCAAACCGCTCTGTATCTCAGGCACAGATAGAAGCACTCGCAGGATGTTCAAAAAGGCCGTCCGGCGCGGCCGCAGCGAGGTCCACGGCGCGAAGCATAATGAGCGCCACGTTTGTGGACGCCGGCGAGATGGTGAGCCGGCAGTGTCTTCGAGGCGAATCGTAACATTCTTACCCGCCCACCCTGACCCTGCCGGGACAGGCTCTGTTCCCATAGCCGTACGTTGAGCCTCTGAGGTGCGCGACGCGACGAGTAAGGAGCGTTACGTTTGCGCACGGGCGCGAGTTAGTGAGCGCCCGGTGTCTGTACAAAGCTGGCGGACTTTTTCAACATCCTGCTAGGAGGGACGGTTCTCCTGGAGAACGGGAGCATCATCGGGATGCTTCTCGAACGCGAAGTGGAGGATCAGAAACACCACCCCGACGGTAATCGCCGAGTCGGCCACATTGAAGGCCGGCCAGTGGTAACCGTTGATGTAGAAGTCCAGAAAGTCGATCACTTCCCCGTACCGCAGCCGATCCAGTAAATTCCCAATCGCCCCGCCGAGAATCGCAACCACGCTGAGCTGGCCCATCCAGTCGTGCTTCGGCATGCGCACCAGAATGGTGCCCAGCAATCCCACGGCAAAGATCGACGTGAGTCCAAAAAACACGAAGCGGAACGTGCCGCTGCTGGAGGACAGAAACCCGAACGCCGCGCCGGGGTTGCGAATGTAGGTGATGCTGAAGAAATCGGAAATCACCGAAATGGACTCATGCAGGCGCATGGTCTGCATGACGTAGACTTTGGTGATTTGATCCACCACGACGATCGCCAGGCTGAGCAATCCGAGCAGCAAATAGCGGACGGATGTGCTCAACGGACGGCCTCGATGCAGCGATCACACAGGGTCGGATGATCGGGATAGGTTCCCACGGTCGAACGATAATTCCAGCACCTCTCGCACTTAGTGCCAGTCGCCTTCTCCACCGCAATCGTAAAACCAGGACTGTCGGGCAGATGTGGCGCCGGCTGCAAGACCACGTCTGAGACAATGAAGAACGCCGGAAGATCCTGGCCGTATCCCTTCAACAGGTCGTACGGTGCGGTCTGGGCCTCGATCATCACCTTCGCCTCAAGCGGCGCACCGATCACCTTGTCGCGACGTTTCACTTCCAGTGCCGCCTGGACTGCCGTTCTGACCTCAAGGAGCTGCTCCCACCGCTGAGCCAGCTGCGGATCAGCCCAGTGGGGATCGACGTCAGGGAACATCGCCAGGTGCACACTGTCGGCCTTCGAGTCTGCTCGAACCGCCTCAGGCAACATCCGCCAAATTTCCTCGGCGGTGAAACTCAGCACGGGCGCCATTAGCTTGGTGAGGGCCACCACGATGTCAAACAGGACG
>JAHFEW010000196.1 GCA_023248215.1 Nitrospira sp. | reverse complement strand
GCGCACCGAACATCGCTGAGAGCGCCGGTCCCTTGTCGTCGGTCGCCCCACGACCTCGATAGATTCCGCCCTCATTCTTGAACGCAAACGGGTCCTGCTTCCACTCCGGTTCCTGCGCCGGTTGCACATCCATGTGGTTGTAGATCGTCACCGTGGGATGATTCGCCCCGGTTGTCCATCCTCCCGACACGATCGGGTAGCCTCCAGTCTCGACAATCTGGGTCTCCGCGCCAAGATCGGTCAGCACCTGAGCCGCCATAGTCGCCATGCGCCTGATGTCGTTCGACTTTGCTGGGTCCATGCTGATCGAAGGAATCTCGACCATCTGGCCAAGCAGATCTTCGAATCGTGACCGGCATGTTGCGACATAGGTATCGAGCTGATCCTGGTTCACTGCCATGGCAGGCCCTCCATAATGTTGGTGCGGATTATAACGACCAGCCACTCGAAGAGAAAGCCGTAGAGACGATCTTCCGTCGCGAAAATGATAGAATGGCAACCTCGTTTATTGAGGATCCTTTCGGCTATGCCTCGTACAGCCATTCGCCTTGCCGGACTCTTCCTGGTGCTCGCGGTAGCGACCCTGCCCTCACGGTTGTGGGCTGACGAACCGATCAGCATTCAACAGATCCTTGAAGCACCGCAGGCCTATCATCTGCGGCATGTCACTCTGCAGGGCACCGTGCGCGATGTGCAATCCCTCGATCCCTATACGCTCCCGAATGGGACTAACTGTTACGGTGCCTATGTATTCCGCCTGGAAGACGACGCCACCACGCTCTCAGTTGCCGTGCTCGGTATCTGCGGCAAGCCGCTCGTGCGCGATCCCGAAGTGGAAGACGGAGCGCATGTCGAGGTGAGCGCCACAATTCAAGCGCCCAGTCACGGCGGGTACTACCTGAGCTTCCGCGGATTGAAAATGGCCACGGAGCAAGAAAGCGTAGTCCAGGCCGTGGCTGACCGCATCCTTCCCATCATGGAGTAGCCATGATGGCACCCCTCAATCCTTCACGCACATCCATCGGATGGATCGGCACCGGCGTCATGGGTGCGGCGATGTGGGCCATCTCTTAAATGCCGGCTTTGCCCTCACGAACTACACCCGCACCAAAACCAAAGCCCAGCCCCTCCTCGACCGCGGAGCCTTATGGGAAAACAACCCCAGCGCGGTCGCCGCAACGTCAGACGTGATCGTGACGATGGTGGGATTTCCGGCAGACGTGCGCGACGTCTACTTCGGTGTCGATGGACTGTTGGCCGGCGCGAAGCCTGGAACAATTCTGATCGACATGACGACCACGGAACCGTCGCTCAGCCGGGAGATCGCCGGCGCCGCCTCAGCCAAGGGACTGCAGGCCATCGATGCACCCGTCTCCGGCGGCGACGTGGGGGCGAGGAACGCGACGCTCTCCATCATGATCGGCGGCGAATCGACTGCCGTCGCGAGTGTCCGAACGCTGTTCGAACGGCTCGGCAAGAAGATTGTCCACCAGGGATGACCTGGGGCCGGTCAACATGCGAAACTCTGCAACCAGATTGTGATCGCCGGAACCATGGTAGGTGTGTGCGAAAGCCTGTTATACGGCTACAAAGCAGGATTGGATTTGAACCGCATGCTGGAGTCGATTCGTGGCGGAGCCGCTGCTTGCTGGACGCTCGATAATCTGGCGCCTAGAATCTTGCGGAGGAACTTCGACCCGGGATTCTTTGTCGAACATTTTGTGAAGGACATGGGCATTGCTCTGGAGGAAGCGAAACGGATGGGGCTCACCCTGCCTGGTCTCACCCTGGTTCATGAGCTCTATCAGAGAGTCACGGCGCTTCGGTACGGACGCTGTGGCACCCATGCACTCATGCTGGCGCTGGAAGAGCTGTCGCACGTCCGTCTCGCCCCCCAAGGACCTACACAATGAACTTCCGTCTGATACTGCTTGTCGGCCTGCTGCTCAGTGGTTGTGCCGGCAGCAAGGGATTCGATCGGGACGCCATGCGTGGGACGTTTTCTCGTAACGCAAGCGCGATCACTGAACAGGCGAAGGCAGGGAAGCCGACTCTGTCCACGCCGCTCCGCCTTGCGGTCTACTTTGTTCACAAAGATTTTCCCGCCCAGCGCACCATGCAGAAGGCCGAGTGGTTGAGCACGGAGAAAGACACGCTCATAACCGGATTGGCTCCTCTCCGAAACGAACGGACTGTGAGCGACCTCTTTCTTCTGGTGGACTCAACGATCCAGGGCAGCGATGCACAGAAGATCAGGCACGCTGCCGCTCGCTATGGAGCGGATGCGGTGCTGATCGTGGACGGAGTCGGATCGGTCGACCGCTATAACAATGGCTATGCTGCGTTGTACGTCACCGTCATCGGGGCGTACTTCGCCCCAGGTACTGAAAGTAACGCCCTGTTCATGATCGATAGCAATGTCTGGGATGTGCGGTCCGAGTTGCTCTATGCCACCCAGACCGTTGAAGGCCACTCCAAGGCAGTCGGCCCGGCGATGTCGGTGGAGGACACCCGGGTCTTCGCCCAGGCGAGAAAAGCCGCATTGGATGAGCTGAGTAAGCA
>JAHFEW010000136.1 GCA_023248215.1 Nitrospira sp. | reverse complement strand
CTTCCCAATAAAGCGGTTCAACGCTTCAAGACATGAGCGGCAATCCACTCCTTGGCCTCACGCGTGACCGTGAGTAGCGCCTCCAGGTCGTTGAGACCGAACGAAGTGCCATTGCGCCACTGGCCAGACTGATCTTTGAATGGCCGAGAGAAGGTCGTTGCGAAGAACGGACCCTTCTCGCTGACATTCTGCCAGATCGTCGCTTTGATGTTGCCGCATCGCAGCGTGTGAGTCGGTTTGTTGTTGGTAGCCATCTTGTTTCCTCCTTTATTGAAATGTAGGTGGCTCTCTCACGGGAAGAGGAGAGCCACCGCACAGTTCACAGAGGAAATACGAGGCAGAGGCCGTTGCCGGCGTGCCGGAGAGGAACAAGCGGCGGGAGTGACAGGGCAACTGGCGCGAGCGGTGCGCTTCGCAGGTGCTAGCGAGTCGACCGATGCCGTGGCTACACGACCTCACCGCTACTTCAATATATAGGCGCTTGCTGGAGCTAGGTCCACGCCGTCCCGAACCGAGTAACGGCGAGCATTAATACTGCTCGCCATTCGCCGTCGAAAGTTCCGCTTGTTTCAGCACAAGCTGCGTCGCGTCTTCCGATAGATCGGGCGGGTATCCATATTTCGCAAGCAAGCGTCGCACATTGCGCCGCAAATCCGCACGGACCGATTCTCGCTGGGACCAGTCGAGCTTGGGCAATCGCTTCACCATCTCGGCGAGCTCTCGCGCCATCAGGCGCAGTTTGTCGTTCTCCATCGCTTTGCGCGCCGACTCGTTTTCGGCAATGGCGTCATAGAACGCCGTTTCCTCCGTGCTGAGGCCAAGTTCCTGACCGCGGGTTTGTACCTCGCGCACCCACTTCGCGAGGTCCAGCAACCGTGTGATCATCTCGGCAGTCGTGATGGCCTTGTTGGTGTAGCGCACCATTGCATCTTCAAGGGCTTCTCGGAACTTCTTGCTCTGGACCAGGTTGGTTCGCTCGGTGCTGCGAATCTGGTCGGTCAGCAGTGTGCGTAACGTCTCCAGTGCGAGGTTCTTCTGCTCTAACGCAGCCACGCGCGTGAGAAACTCCTCGGAGAAAATATCTAGCCTCGCATCCTCGAGTCCTGCCGCTGCAAAGAGGTCAATCACTTCCCCAGCGTCCACAGCTCCGCCGATAACTTGCCGGACAGCGGCGTCGATGTCAGCATTCCCTCCTGCAGCCGCGCCAGTCCCGCGCTCGTCCGCGAGCCGTTTGCGGATCATCGCTTGAACCCGCTGGAAAAACGCGAGATGCGGTGTGATGGCTACCGCTTCGGGGTGCGGCACCACGAGGGCAAACGCCATCGACAGCTCCTTCACCATCGTACGGAACCGCTTCCACCCGTCGTTCTGCTTGTAGATGTGATTCGCAGCATCAGCATAAGCTTTCAGTACCAACGTCGGTGCGGCGTTGAGGGCTTGTCCGTAATCGAAGTCATGGAAGAATGATCGCAGTTTCTCAAACGCCGCCTGCATTGCCGGCACGGCTTCGTCCTGCACCTTCTTCACGGCGTCGCCACGCCCTCCCGCTTGCGTGTAAGTCGCCAAAGCGTCGGCCAATTGGTCCGCCAGGCCCAGCAAATCCACCACCAGCCCGCCCGGCTTTTCGCCGTACACCCGATTCACACGGGCAATGGCTTGCATCAAGCTGTGCCCCGCCAGTGCCTTGTCCAAATACATCGTGTGGATCGGCGGGCAGTCGAAACCGGTCAGCCACATGTCGCAGACGATCACCAGCCGGAAGTCGCTCGCCGAGTCCTTATATCGCGCGGCGAGCGCCTTGCGCGCCGCCTTGCTGCGTACGTGTTGAAGAAGCGGTTCCTCATCGTTTGCCCCCCCCGTCATCACCACTTTCATCACGCCCTTGTCGTCGTCGATGTTGTGCCACTCGGGCCGGAGCTTGCGAATCTCTTCATACAGCCGCGCGGCGATGTCACGGCTCATGGTGACGACCATTGCCTTACCTTCCATGGCGGCCCGGCGCTTTTCCCAATGCGCTGCGATGAAGGCCGCCACGCTCTCGATGCGTTCCGGCGCACCCACCAACGCTTCCAGCGGCACGCGCACCGATTCGTCCAAATCTTCGCCGGTTGCCGATGCCTTGGCCGCCGCGTCCAACTCAGCCTCAGCAGCGGCGGCGCCAGCTTCGTTCACCAGCAGTTTAATAATCCGCGACTCGTAGTAGATTGGTTTGGTAGCGCCGTCTTCCACCGACTGGCGGATATCATAGATGTCGGCGTATTCGCCGAACACGCGCGGAGTACTACGGTCATCGCGGTCCAGCGGCGTCCCCGTGAATCCCACGAACGTGGCGTTGGGCAGCGCCTCGCGCATCCAGCGCGCCCCTCCTTCGGTGAAACCGTATTGGCTCCGGTGCGCTTCGTCAGCTATCACCACCACATTGGCCCGTTCACTGATGGTGCCATGCTCTTCAGTGAACTTGTGGATGGTTGTGAAGACCACCCCACCCGAGGCGCGATCCAGCAAAGCCTGGAGATGCGTCCGGCTTTCTGCCTGCACGGGGTCTTGGCGCAGTAGCGCCCGCCCACCAGCGAACGTACCGAAAAGTTGGTCGTCCAGGTCGTTGCGGTCCGTTACCATGACGATGGTCGGGTTGGCCATCGCCGGTTCGCGGATTAGCGCACCTGCCAGCATCAGCATCGTAAGCGACTTACCAGAGCCTTGCGTGTGCCACACCACGCCGCCTTTGCCCGCATCGAATGTCGTATTGATGCCTGCCGGAGGCTTCAACGCGGCTAGCACTTTCGCGCGGGTCTGTCGTACAGCGCGGAACTGATGATAGCCCGCCATCTTCTTTGCCACGTTCCCCCGCTCGTCCTCCTCGAAGACCACACACGAGCGAAGATAATCCAGAAATGTCGCCGGCTCGAACAGCTCCCGAATCAACGCTTCCAGTGTCGGTTCGCCACCCGTCGCCGGACGCCAGGGCATGAAGCGTTGCAACCCGCTCGTGATCGAGCCGACGCGCGTCAGCAGGCCATCGCTCGCAACCAGGATCATGTTCGCCACAAACAGATCTGACGCGGCGCGCATGTACCGCCCTAACTGATCAATCGCCGTCCCAAGATCGGCGCCCTCGTCCGTCGGGTCCTTCAGTTCAATTACCGCCAGCGGCAGGCCGTTCAGGTACACAATCAGGTCCGGTCGGATCAGCTTTCCGTTGGCCGTGACTATTGTCAGTTGGCGCACCACCAGGAAGTCATTGTTGGCCAGGTTGTCGAAATCCACCAGCCGCGCTCGCCCGCCCCGGTTCTCGCCCGTTACGGCATCGCGGTATTCCACTTCGACCCCATCGGTCAGAAGGCTGTGCAGCCAGCGGTTGTTCTCTATCAGCGTCGGATGCGGCGGACGCTGTACCGTACGCACTGCTTGTTCGACGGCGTCGGTCGGGAGATGGTCATTAAGTTTTAGCAGCCGCCTCTCAAGCTCCGAAGATGCAACAGCGCAATTTGCGGTCTTATAGCCTAACGCTTCAAACCATCCCATCGCCGCCTGTTCTATTTGGCTTTCGTTCACTCTGGTTGCTCCACAGAATCCAGTTCTACAGAAGTCGATGACCGCTCTTGTCTGTATTGAACCAGGGCTGCCCGATATGCCTTGAAGTCAGTGCGAAATAAAGCTTCGCTCGCAAGTATCTCCGCTTCCAGCACGACAAAAGGGCCAAAGACCTCATCGATAGAGTCATCGAAATCCTGATGATCGCCATACCGGAACCGCGCCATCGGATCACGCTTTGCTGAACTGAGATGCGTTTTGAAAAGGAGACCGATGACGGCGTCCGTAGCGCGAGCCAAGATTTCTGCATATCGTGCATCGAGCAAAGGTGAATACGCATCTGCTCCATGAGCGGCGGAACCGTGAGCGTTTCTGATCTCGACAACACCTTGGATGATTTGATTTAAGCCCCGGATGAGACTATCCGCCCCATTTCGCAATCGAGTGTCATCGACGCCACCATCATTTACTCCAAGATTGAGAAACTTTATGGTCTCGGAAACTAACTTTGGCGCTTCCCATGAAGAATCTACAGCAATTCCGCGATCCGTTAGGATTGTTTTGCATGTCGTCTCGATGATGGTTCTGCAAAAAGATACGACGACGCCGGGACGATCCGGCATTGCATCCTCGAGTGCCTCGACCTGTTCACGAATACGAAGTGATTCAGGGTGCGACTCCAGAAGTTCTCGGCACGCTGGGAGCAAAGAGTTTGCATTCGAGTCGTTATTGGGCATTGCCTGCCCCTTCATTACTCTGTATCCCACCCTTGTCAGCGACAGGCTTCGGCAATAGACCAAGTTGCACCCGCACCTCACCACTCAGCAGCCTCGGCAGGAGATAGTCGCGTAGTCTTTCCAGGGACTGGGATTCACTGATGTTTGCGGCGATTTTGTCGAAGAGTGGCTCGACAGCTGCAGTGAACGATTCGAGAACGGGCGTTGTCGGCACACACACCTTGATCGGTCGAAAAGCGGTCTTGCTAATCTCCGGGAATGTCGTCCCGCTCGCACGGCTCTTGATCTCATCCATGACCGACTGCGTCCAGTGAAAAACGTAGAGCGGTGGCAGCGGACCGTCGCAGACCATAGCAATGAAGCCTTGATTGATCGCCGTTGGAACCCTGGAAATGACGAGGTAGCCCACCGGCGCGCGCGATGACAGAAGAATGGTTCCGACAGGCAGAAGGCCGGAGCTGATCTTGTCCAATCCCTTATCAGTAATCTTTCGGTCAGTGGAAAGCAGAATGGGATCCTTTACTCCGGAAAGGTCCTTGGGCGTTAGCCAGCAGTGGGTACCACCTTCCCAATACTCCTCAACTTTCGTGCTGGGTGTGCCACCACCTCGCACGCTAACTAAATCGCCGATGCACCCCACCCCCCATCCTTCCGGCACCGGTCCCAGTTCCGATTCCACAAGGCGGCTGGGAAGAGCATCGAATGCTTCCTGGGCCATGCTGGGGAAGGAGCGCGCTCCAGCGGCCTTAGCTTTCACCGGTCCGAAGTCTACGAACCACGCCCGGAAGATCGCCCGCGCCATCCGCTCCAGCGTCCGGCTCGTGCGACGGTTCGACTCGATCTTGTCGTCCAGTGCGCCCAACACGCCGGCGATGGTGCGCTGTTCGGGGAGGGAGGGGAGGAGGAATGGAAGCGCGCCCAAGATCGACGTATTCAAGTTAGGCATTGTCGCTCCGACGGCGTGCCGGACAACCCATTCACGGGAGGCTGGGTGACTCAGAAAATATGAGGCAAATTGGGGAGCGACGATTCCTTCGCCAAAGCGAACGCGCAAGCAGCCTGTTCCACAAAGCCAACCGTTCTCCCGCTCTGTTATCAGCGCTCTCCTTTCTACATCGCCACGGCGGCTGTATACGATATCTCCTGTCTTTAAGAGATAGCGGGAGAGCCTTTTCGCATCGGTCAGCGAAATGTGCGCAATCCCTTCCATGCTCACACGGTCCTGGGAAATGTTTTGAGGCATGATGGAAGGCACCCCAAACGGGACATAATCGGATGCATGTAGCTGACTGCCGAATGGGCCAGTTTGGATGTCGCCACCGCCACGCCGGCAGACCTCACCGAGAGGCTGCCAGTCCCAATCCTTACGGGCGACTTGAAAGAGTGCGTCACCCGCCATGTCCCAGTTCCCCTAATTTCTCCCTAACCACCTTTGTCAATCGTTCGCCCTCGACCAACTGCTCCTCCAGCTCCGCCAGCAGCCTTGGGTACTTCACCTCGAACGGCTCGCCGTCGTCCTCCAATTCTTCCGCGCCAACATAGCGCCCAGGCGTCAGGACAAAGCCGTGCTTTTTGATGTCAGCCAGCGGCGCGGCTTTGCAGAAGCCCGAGACGTCGGCGTAGGCCCAGGGGCCGTGCTTGGCCTCGTCCCACGCGGCGGGCTTCGGTTCGCCGCGCCAGCGGCGGAAGGCATACACTATTCGCCCGGTGTCTGAATCGGGGGGTGGGTCGCCGTCCTCGTCTCCCGAGAGCACGCGCAAGGTGCGCGTTTCCAGCGTGCCCATCTTGCGGGCGTCGATGAAGAGCATCTCGCCTTTGCGTCCGCTCTTTCTTCCGCCTTTCGGCAAGTTCTTGCCCGTCTTGTCGCGCGTCAGAAACCACAGGCAGACGGGAATGCCGGTGGTGTAGAAAAGTTGCGCGGGGAGCGCCACGATGGCATCCACCAGATCGGCCTCGACGATGCGCTGACGGATTTCGCCTTCACCACCGCTGTTGCTGGAGAGAGAACCGTTGGCCATGACGAACCCGGCCACGCCGCCGCCACGCCCGTTTGGCGGGGCTAGGTGATGGATGAAGTGCTGAATCCAGGCGTAGTTCGCGTTGCCCACGGGCGGATCGCCGTATGTCCAGCGGCGGTCACCGCGCAGCAGGTTTCCGGACCAATCGCTGACGTTGAAGGGCGGATTGGCAAGAATGTAGTCGGCCTTCAGGTCCGGGTGTAGATCGCGCAGGAAGGTGTCGGCGTGATTCTGACCGAGATTCGCCTCAATGCCGCGAATGGCGAGATTCATGTGCGCCAACCGCCACGTCATGGGGTTGGATTCCTGACCAAAGATGGAGATGTCGGTCTTCATGCCGCCATGGGCCTGCACGAATTTCTCCGATTGCACGAACATGCCGCCCGAGCCGCAGCATGGGTCATACACGCGGCCGTTGTAGGGCTCGAGCATTTCGACCAGCAAACGGACGACGCCACGTGGGGTGTAGAATTCGCCGCCGAGTTTGCCTTCGGCGGCAGCGAACTTGCCCAGGAAATATTCATACACGCGGCCCAGTGTGTCGCGGGCCTTGCCTCGATCGCCCTTGAAGCCGATGTCAGAAACAAGGCCGATTAGGTCGCCGAGTTTTTCTGGTGGGATGCCACGGCGGGCGTAATCGCGCGGGAGTTTCCCCTTGAGGTTCGGATTGTCGCGCTCGACAGCAAGGATGGCGTCGTCGAGCAGCGTGGCGATGTTAGCCTGCCGGGCTTGACCACGAAGATTCGTCCAGCGCGATTCCGGCGGCACCCAGAAGACGTGCTCGGCTGTATATTCATCGCGGCTTTCGAGGAGGGGTTCGATCTGAGCGGCAGCGATGCCAGTCTTCTCCAACTCGACCTTCAGCGCCTCGCGCCTCGACTCGAACGCATCGGAGACGTATTTGAGAAACAGCAGGCCCAGAACGACGTGCTTATATTCGGCGGCATCCACCGTGCCACGGAGCTTGTCTGCGGCGGCCCACAGAGTATCTTCAAATCCAATGCCCGCCTCGTTCGCATCCGGTTTAGCCACGTTTGTTCCTCCGCGAATCGTTATGCTAACGGAATCTTTACCTTAGATACTCGCGCAGCTTCGTGTTCGTCTGGTTTTCGAGGTCATCACCATTTTCTTCGCAGCCTCAAGCTCAATGTGCTTGTGCTCCGCCGCGCCCATGTTGTTCTGCAGGGCGTCGGCAGTATGCCCAGAGCCTCGCCTCAAAGCCGAGAACTCTCCGTTCTTGGCTTACCTGATTCTTTCTTCTCGTTTCGCATGTAAACTTCTCCAGCCGTTGTTAAAAACAAAAAGTGCAGGGTCTTCGGTGATTGCCAGCTTTCGCGACCGAGATGTTTGGATATATCTTCCAATTGTGAGAATCCTTGTCTAGCCGATTCACAAATCCGCAATCCGGACAGTGGAATGGACGACCACCGGGAGGCTGTGTTGGGTTATCCGCCTGTCAAGCCATCTGAAAATCTTACCCAAGGCTGCATCGTTGCGTCATCTGAAAATCTTACCGAGTGGGACGGCGGCCTGCGGTCCGAAGGGCTCGTCGTGGGCACCGGTAGCCTG
>JAHFEW010000135.1 GCA_023248215.1 Nitrospira sp. | reverse complement strand
TACTAGATGCTGTTGCGTTGAACGTGTGAACCTACCCATATTTGGAAGAGGCTACGTACGATCTGCCCTTCTTGTGCTTGCATGACCCGGAGACGAGTGATGAGAAAAGGTTCCATTTTTTTCTTCGGAGTTCGATTCAGACCATGTGTCCCTTCCTGCCTCAGAGCCTGACTCCACAGCTGTAGCGTCTTGCCCTGGGTGTCATCGCCGTGCTCTTTGAAAAGTTCTTACAACCACATGTTTACCTGTCACTTTCAGCGACTCTGAACCTCGCTCGGGAGAGGCACAAGGTTTGATATATCAATTCCGGGAAGCGCCCTTTTGGGAGTTCATAACGGGGGCGAAAATTGTGTTGCTGCCACGGGCCTTGGACGCAAGCGTCAATGGCGTGACTCCAATGCGCCTCGCACAGACTGCCACTTGGTCAGTAGAGGCATAGCGGGGGAGCCGGAAGGGGAGGGGCAGGTCTAGCAAGTGAGGCCCGCTGACAGCCACTCGCTCCCGAAACCATCCAGCTTGCGAGCTAAGGACTCACATGGTAGGTGGTATAAAAACTCTCGGCTGGTCAGCATTCGTCGCAGCACTCATCATGAGTTTACTCTTGGGCTCTTCTGTTTTTGGTCAGGTTGGAATACCGTTACCCCCCAAGCCACCGAAATTGCCAGAGGCACCTCCGCCACCCAAGCCGCCTGCACTGGAGGTACCGCCTCAGCCCCAGGTCCAACCAGGCGAACCAATTACAGGTGCCAAAATATTTGTGAAAGAAATTCGTCTCGTTGGAAATACGGCCGTTACGTCACAGCAACTAGCCGAGGTGACCGGGCCTTACACAAACCGTGACCTCACTGCCGAGGAGTTGGAAGCGCTCAGGCTGGCGCTGACCTATTACTACGTCAGTCATGGATATATCACTTCTGGGGCTCTGATCCCTGAGCAGACCGTGACGGAGGGGGTCGTGACCGTGCAAATCGTGGAAGGGAAGCTTGCTGAGGTGAATGTCGAGGGTGCCAAGTGGTTTTGGCCCTCCTATTTCCAGAATCGGATTAATCTCGCGGCCGGACCCCCGCTCAATGTGACTGAATTGCAAGAGCGCCTCCAGCTTCTGCAGGCCGATCCCCGTGTGGAACGAATCAATGCTGAGTTGCGTCCGGGGCTCGCGCGGGGCGAGAGCGCGTTGAATGTCCGTGTGGCGGAGGCGAATCCTCTCAAGGCTTGGCTCGAATTCAATAACTTTCAGTCGCCAACCGTTGGAGCGGAACAGGGGCTTGTCACCCTAGCCCATCAAAATCTCTTAGGGTTCGGGGATCAATTGAGCCTGCAGTACGGCAGGTCTGCCGGAGTCGATCCCATTCTGAACTTCCGCTATGCGATACCGATTACACCTCAGGATACGACGCTATCTCTTCAATATCGGAGATTCGACTTTGCCGTCAAAGAGGACCCGTTTGAAGAGCTCGACATCAGGAATAAAGCTGAGATCTTCAGCATTGCAGTGAGACATCCCCTGTATCGAAAGGTCGACCAGGAATTCGCACTGACCCTAACCGGCGAGCACGAACGCAATAAGAGCTTTCTGCTAGGACAACCGTTTGAGTTCATTGCCGGGTCGCCTGATGGAAAATTTCGTGTGACGGCCTTGCGCTTTGGGCAAGAGTATACGCGCCGGTCTAATCAGCAGGTCATAGCGGCGCTATCCCGAATCTCGGTAGGTATCGGCGCGATCGGTGCGACGGCCAATGGCGATCCCAATCTGCCGGATGCGCGCTTCTTCTCTTGGTTAGGGGAGGCGCAATTGATCCGCCAGCTTCCTTGGTGGCGGACACAACTCGTTGCTCGCGGTGTGGCGCAACTCTCCAACGACCATCTGTTTCCCTTAGAGCAAATCGCGGTCGGCGGACGCTACAGTGTCCGTGGATATCGGGAGTTTACGCTCATCCGCGACAATGCCGTCTTGGGGTCGCTCGAAGTCAGAGTCCCGGTCTATACGAACAAGGCCGGTGTGGATACGGTTTTCCTCGCGCCGTTTTTCGATGTCGGGCACGGGTGGCAGACGAACGTGGCGACACCTGACTCGCCTCCTAAGACGCTGGCGAGTGCGGGCATCGGCGTCATCTGGAACTTCTGGCGGGGGAGCCACTTCGAGGTTTACTGGGGCAAACAGCTCAAAAAGTTCGATACGGGGCGCGACAACTTGCAGGATCACGGAGTGCATCTGCAATTGGTGATCGAGGCATTTTGAGTGATAGGTCGTCGAACATGACACGCTATCTGTTGCAAAGAAATGGAAAAGATATATGTCTTCTGCGTGGGCGATATGAGCGGCTGAGAAGGAGGAGCGGCCATGCGATCCCATAACAGATTGTGCGTCCTTGCAGTCGGATGGCTCATTGGATTGCTGCTCCTACCTCAGGTAACTCCTTTCACCCAAGCCCAGACGACGAACATCACATTTTCGTCCGTAGGAACCCATATTGAGCAATCAGGGAATACCACTAACATTTTTATGAACATCGAGACTCCAAGGCGATCGGGACCCAACGTATTCCACAGTTTCGGCAGGTTCGATCTAGGCGCGGGTGATATAGCGAACTTTGTAAGGCCTGATACTGTAGCAACCACTGTTATCAGCCGGGTTACTGGCGGAGTATCCTCGAATATAAATGGAACAATCCAGGCATTGGGGTGGAGTAATTTCTATTTCATCAACCCGTCAGGTGTCGTCTTTGGACCATCTGCGAGTCTCAATGTCCCCAATGGATCGGTGTATATTAGTACCGCTCAAAGTGTAAGGTTCGCCAATGGAGGTGTTTTTAATTCTCAATCTGTCGGAAGCCAGGAGGTGCTCTCAAGCTTCCCGGTTTCGTCATTTGGTTTCACCCAGAGCACGACGGTGGCTCCCATTACTATCAGTGGAAATAATCTGTCGGTTCCCTCGGGGAAAACCCTAGCAGTGATCGGCGGCCCCGTTACTATAGATGGGGCTCAGCTAAAGGCTCCCGGTGGTACCGTCCAGGTTGCTAGTGTGGGCTATGGTGGCGAGGTCACTGTCGCTAAGAACTTTGTTCTTGGTTATGGTGGTGAAGTACTCAGTTTCACTCCAACCTTCGAGGCCTCTGGGCCTGTTGGCAGCATCACCATGTCTCCAGGCAGTTCCTTTGCCGCGCTTGATGCAGGCCCCAATGGCACAGTGCAAACCATCCCGGCACCAGCCAACATTCAGACTCCCGCAGGCTCGCAAAAAATCGTACAAAGTAACCTCATAAAAATAGAAGCACCGGTCACATCTCCTGGTGTGGTCCTTCCGCCGGGCGCGAATGAAACAGGTGGACTCTCATCAGCGATCCAATATCCCAGGGTCTTGGCCATCCCTCAACTCACGATTGCTGCGCCTCGTCTGCTGGCCGATAAGTGCGCAGGAGTAAAAGACGGTCAGTTCAGTAGCCTTGCTCAACTGAACCGGGACAGTAGTCCTCCGCAACCGGGGCGGTATTTGTCGAGTCCGACGATTCTGGATGAAGCACTCCTCAGAACTGGGCAATCATCAGCGCCTGACCTCTCCATCTCAATGGGAGCGCCGGCATTACTCACCATAGCTGCCGACGCGACTTTCTTAGTAAGGAATGACTGTGTACCTTAGACTCGACCTAGCAGGTTGCGGAAAAACTCGATTTTTGCACAGTACGCCACGATCAGCTCACGTGGCGGGTTGGTATCAGAATAGCGCGCAGGATGCGCAAAAAGGCCGTCCAGCAAGGCCGCAGCGAGCGAAGCGGCGAATCGTACTCTTGCCGTACGGTGAGTCGCTGAACGATGCGAGAACGCCGCTGGCGGACTTTTTCCGCATCCTGCTAGACGTTGCTCCGCTTAGGAGCAGTGAGCTCACCATCCGGAGTATTCACGGAGAACTGTTTGCCAGAAGTTCTGGCAAGGAGAATCTTTATGGCATTTGTCCCGTCATTGAAGGCAGGCAATCGCCGTGGTGCCACTGCACACACCAACCAGCAGGTTGGGACAGGTCTGTGTGTTTAGAAGGAGGATGCCATGCCGATGTTTTCCCGAACCATTCGCTCTGACAGGATCGACTCGGCTGATTCAGCATCTGAAGCACATGCGAGGATAATTCACTCAAAGATGGGCCGGTCGAAAGTATTACTCTGTGCCTGTATCTATTTTGCCTGTGCCGCTGCGGGCCTGCTCGTGGTGGACACTCCCGGCGCGCTGGCCAACAATGCGGAAGCTTCTGCCGACTCGGCGGATGGTGAGATGGAACGAGGCAAGGCGCGCTTCCGGCAGGGCGCGTTCGGGCAGGCTGGCGTTCATTGGATGGAGGCGGCAAGGCTCTATGAGCACGAAGGAAGGGTCAAAGAACAGTGCCAGGTCTTGATTAACCTGGCCCACGCGCTTGAGCAGGAAGGTCAGATCAAGAAGGCCATGACAACATTGCAGGCCGCGTTACAATTGTCGGAGCGGATCGGTCATCGAGGCCTGACTGCGGCAATTTTTGGTCGCCTCGGAAACGCGTCCTATGCTTTGGGCAAGGGCGACCAAGCCCTTGAGCACCTTACCAAAGGGCTCACGATTGCTCGCGAAGAAAAGAAGACCGCGCTGACCGCTGTGCTGTTGAATGATCTTGGGAACGTGCTCTCATCACGGAACCAATTTGCCGAGGCCATCGATGTCTATGCTGAGAGTAAGACGCTCGCAACTCAGACCGATCAGCGTGCCTTGGCTGCGACCGCACAAACGAATATGGCGTTGGCGCTTATGGAGGATCAGCAATTCGCCGAATCAGAAAAACAGTTTGACGCCGCTTACATCGACGTTCAAGCACTCGAAGATTCGTACTCGAAGGCCTATGGGTTGCTGAATATTGGGTTAGGGTATGATGACCTTCGTTCAGCATTGGCCACCCCTCGCATGGTGGCCGAAGCTGAACGGAAATCTACCGACAAGAGCCGGGGGGTCGGCGTCGGGCCAGGGAAGTCACCTGCCTCACCGGAGGGGAGAAAATTGCCATCGTATGTTCCGTCTGACAATAGCCTGGTGCGGCAAGCTTCAGATTCCTTTGTCGCCGCTGGACAGGTTGCGACCCGCCTTGGAGATCCGCGGGCGCAGTCTTATGCGTGGGGCTATTTGGGAACTCTCCTAGAGAAAGAGCGCCGTTTTGGAGAGGCGTTAGATTTCACGCGCAGAGCCGCGTTCGCCGCCCAGAAAGGGAATGTGCCTGAGTCTTCGTACCGATGGCAGTGGCAGACGGCCCGCCTCCTGAAGGCGTCCGGCAAGGAAGATGATGCCCTTGCAGCGTATCACCGAGCCGTGGCTATCCTGAAACCAATCCGCTACGAATATTCCGTCGGCTACCAAGGCCGTCACCATTCGTTTCGCGATTCAGTTGCCCCACTGTTTATGGAGCTGGAAGATACCCTTCTGCGGCGCGCTGCCGTGGCCCAAACCGCTGACCAGACACAGCAGCTTCTCGTGCAGGTTCGAGATACGGTCGAAACATCGCGGGCCGCAGAATTGCAGGATTACTTCCGAGATGACTGTGTCGCAGCGGCGCGAGGCAGGCGCGGTGCATCCGATTCTCTCCCGCACAACACGGCGGTTCTCTATCCAATCATACTGCCTGACCGTCTGGAACTGCTGGTCAACCTTGCCGGCTCCCTCACACGCTATGGCGTGCCGGTCACAGCGGAAAAGTTGACTCAGGAAGTTCGAACGTTCCGACGAACGATTCAAGACCGCAGATCGAGGAATTATCTTCCATCAGCGCAACTCTTGTATCGCTGGCTCATAGCTCCGTTGCAGAAGGATTTTCTCGCGGCGGGCGTGACGACAGTGGTAGTCGTCCCGGATGGCCCGTTACGGACCATCCCGATGGCCGCGCTCCATGACGGTCGCCAGTTCCTTGTGAACCAGTATGCGATTGCGGTCACTCCTAGCATGGACTTAACCGATCTGCGCCCCGTTGATCGTAGTAAAATCAACCTGCTCACGATGGGACTGACCGAGTCAGTGCAGGGGTTTCCGGCGTTACCTAATGTGGCATCAGAGGTTTCGACAATTAGCACGCTGTACGGGGGCCATCTGTTGATGGACAACCAGTTTATCCTGCCCTCAATGGAACGGGAGATGAGAGAAGAGGGAGTTGGCATCGTCCATATCGCCTCGCACGGCGTGGTGGAACATGACGTCAGTAATTCCTTCCTTCTCGCATACGACGACAAGGTCACGATGGACCGTTTATCTCAGCTTGTCGGTCTTCTTCAGTACCGAGAGACCCCACTGGAGTTGCTCACGCTCAGTGCCTGCGAAACTGCCGTGGGAGACGATCGCGCTGCCCTCGGGTTAGCCGGTGTCGCGATCAAAGCCGGTGCACGCAGTGCAATGGCTAGCCTCTGGTTCATTGACGATAAGGCGACATCCGATCTCGTGGCCGAGTTCTATCGTCAACTTCAGAACCCGAACGTGACGAAAGCTGTTTCGCTTCAGCGGGCGCAGCAGAAGATTATGAGTGAACCAGGCCATGAACATCCGAGCTATTGGGCGCCGTTCTTATTGATCAACAACTGGCTGTAAAGCGAAGATACTATTGCTGGGACTCTAACCGCGAGTGTGTATCATGAAACGGTATCTGGATTTGATTCCTGAACGCTATACCTTATTGTCGATTGTGGTACTGACATGCGCTCTTGTGTCTCCCGGTCCGCAAGTCTGGGGCGATCCGTTGCCAATTGCCGGATCCCGCGGTTCTCAGGAGACTGTCGAGGGCTACGCTTGTTACTCCTATGGCGACAACGAGACGCCGGCACTGGCGAAACGTGCGGCGATCAGTCTGGCACAAGAGCAGGCGGTGCGAAATCATCGTGTATTTGTTCAATCCGCTACCAAAGTAAGGAATTTTCAGTTAGAGGATGACGTGGTGCAGACTGCCAGCGCGGCCCTCCTTGAACGTGTCCGAGTAGAAAAGGAGGAAAAACGAGGGCAGGAAATCTGTGTCACCATCACTGCTTCCATGAGTCCCCTCTCTATGGAAGAGATGATCCGTCAACGGGTCAATGCAAAGGAAATCTCTCAGGTCGCGGTGTCTGTGGTCCCGCAGGCATCTTCTTCAGGGGCCAAGGTGTGGGCGAATAAATCGAATGGCCACTACGTCGAAGGCGACCGGCTTATCATCTATGTGCAATCAGACCGGGACGCCTACCTGAAGTTAGATTATTTTCAGGCAGATGGAACCGTCGTCCATATGGTTCCGAATCAGTTTCGTGGGCAAGGGGTTGTGAAGGCGGGACATGTCTATGCGTTTGGAGATGAAACCTCACCTGAACAATTCACGATTCAAGGTCCGTTCGGAGCTGAAACGATCAATGCAATTTTCAGCACCCGACCTTTTGATACGGCGCTCAATAGTGCGAGTGTGGTAGGAGACAGTCGCGAGTACCTGCAGGTGCTCGGGGGCTCACGCGGAGTTAAAGTTGAGGGCACGTCTCATTCCGTCTCTTTGAACACCATGAGCAAGACGGTGGAGGAATATAAAAAGGAACGTAAGGTGAGCTTGTCTGACTCACCACGATAAGCGATCAATCCCACGAGCTACAGCCTTTTGCCCGTCATGATCTCAGAGGCCTCGTCGATGGTCCCCACCTCCCCGACGATAACATTCGGCTCGACACCGAATCCGGCGAGTTTCACTCGGTGGACGTACATCTGACCTCGCGGAACAAGCAACACCCGGGCCGCCCCCGATTTTACAGAGATCTCAATCAGAGGGGAGAATTGTGAAATGACGTTGGTCCCGTAACGAGACTATCCCTAACCAGAGCAAACGGCATCTTCGTCGGGCTGTAAGGCCTAACGATGTGCGACAAACTTGTTTCGTGGTCAGGTACCCGAGCGAACTGTGAGGCCGGCGCTGATTATAGTCCATGCGCCAGGCTTCGATGA
>JAHFEW010000002.1:79286-133381 GCA_023248215.1 Nitrospira sp. | reverse complement strand
TCTGTCGCCATCGGGTCTCCTCGCTACGGTGTGTAGAAGCGCCTGAACACCGCTCCTATAGCACAGGCCGGAGCCTCGATGGCTTTTTTGTGTCACGAGTCGTGAATTATCCGGGCTAGGGTTGGTTGTGACATCACCACTGACACCCCAGTTCTTCCACTTCACCTCAGCTCTCACGCGAAAGTCCGAAATGGGTGTCATGGGGAAGCCAAAGGCGGAACTTCGTCAGCTTGGAACCTCTTTTTTTTCTGGGCAAATAAAAAGGGCAGGGTGCCCTGAAATACACTCTGCCCTTGCTGGTTGCTCGGCGTTGAACTACCAGGTGTACTTCATGATGAGAGATCTACTCCAGGGATGTTTGGCATGCGACAAACTCATCACGTGCTCAGCGATGAGATCACACTCCTCATGTGTTAACTCTGTCAGTATGGCGGGAGAACGAAGAGATTCTGAGGCTTGCAGGAAATCCTGAACTTCCTTCCGAACTGCGATCGATTGCATGATGACCTCCCTTTGGTCAAAAGCAATTAGGGTGTAGGTGCATGTTGAGGCATACACTACGCCGTTCTGCTAACTTCTTCAATGCGCCTGGGCGGTGGATGGTCGGGCGTGACGGTGCGCGAGGCGAAGCCCAGCTTTCGCCGCTTGTTTGTGCTAGTTAGTGTGCAATAGGTGAGGACCACAGGCAAAGCCCATAGACCGCACCTAAAGTACTGGTTTCGAGGTAAGTTGTTGATTCTGCTAGAGGCAACATGGCCATTTGTCCCTTAAGAAGAAACCTAGAGGCCACCTTTGGGAAGATGGCCTCAATCTCCAAGGGCAAGCCTCATCCTATCGACCTCTCAAAGGCTGTACCTTCCAAGGCTCGATCAACTACCATTCTCCACACCTTTCTGCTGACTTCGGCCAAGCGTACAGCCTTCTTCACCTCAGGAATCAACACAGGGAACTTCTCCTCAGGCAACGTCTCTAGGTAGTTCCTGAGGGCAATTGCCCAAGGGTCGGTTGTGACACCATCACTGTCACCCCAGGTACGACAACCTGCAAGCTGCTACGGATCGCTTTGGATTTATAGATGATCCACGCCTTCATCGGTGAAGCCTGTCCGTCAACCGTCACACGGTAGCACCATCGGCTTAATGCCTGATAGGTCGTATGGGTTACCTCAGACTTGATCAACTTGTCTGCCTGTCTGTTGTGTCAAGTTCTCATGTGATCCACCATCACACTGTGCGACGTACTGACCAACAACATCGGTCTCCCTGCGATGCAGCATGCCAACAAGGATCACGTTTGACAGTGTGAGTAGTCATTGATTCCTGTCTCCTGTCCAAAAGTTAGGACGTTAATCCTAGGCTTCTGGGTCTTCATGTCTTAGTGTTCGGTAATTCATTTCCCAATTGAGCGCCTCCTGCAGCCCAGTTTGGGTCGACTGTTCGGCAACTCTCCTCACCCTGACTTGCCCAGCAATTTGGGAACGCACGGTGCCCTGCATTGCGCTTTCCGTAGTGGCAGCTATACTTCTTGTAATTCTTTTGAGGAGGAAATGATGACCAATTGGCTCGCCTATGCCGGTGCAATTCTCACCGGCCTGGTCCCACCTTTGATCATGTATTTGATCGGATCGCAAAAGAAGGTCTTAGGCTATGCCATCACCAAAAATGAGCCGGTGATCAACCTTCGCCATCCCGAACTCGATGGGCGGGTCTCCATGACACTCGATGGCAAAAAACTCGACGGGTGTCGGGTCATGGAGCTGGCCATTCAGAATCTGGGCATGAAGGATATTGAAGAGCAATCCGTTCACCTCACGTTTCCCGCTGGAGTCACGGTCCTGCATGCTCACTGCTCATCGTCCACTCTGGCCATTGGGCCTAAAATCGACACACTCCAAATAGATTCGCATGAGGTCCGCATTCCCCTCATGAATCCCGGTGACAAACTAATGGTCCGTCTCCTCATGACGGGGAATGAAACCGGTCGCATTCTCGTCACGGCCAAAGGACCAAGTCTCAAGTTTAAGCGATTCGATCCCACGACGTTCATCTCACCAGCGGTGAATCGCGGGCTTCTGGTCATGAGCGGCGCGATCTTCGCCTGGACTTTTTGGGCCTGTGCCGGAACCGATCGGTTTATGGCTAAGCCATTTTGGGATAAAACCATTACCCTTGTCCTGATTGGTCTTTTCTTGGCGATGCCTTCAGCTATCTTGGCCTATCAAGGCACGATTCCCCTCTGGAAGCGGGCTCTCAAGTGGAGGGCAGAGAACAGCCCAGGCACGCTTCAACCGCCGCCTGAACTCTTCTCTTAAGTCAGATTCAGCCGCCTTGTCTCGGGTTTATCCTGAACTTCACCGTAATCCGTTTTCCTTTGTTTCCGCCCCCTGGAGGGCAAGTGAATCGGAGTAAGACCCATTTTGGCTAGCGGATCCTGTTCAGTCTCATGGTTGTCCCAGCGCTTCCACGCCGGGGCTATTGATACTTGATCAAGATCCCGGTTCGGTACCGGTTTCCGGCGTCCAGCTGATCTGGAAAACCATTACGCCTCACCAAAAGGGGTACTGATACTCCAAGGATTTTGATCATGGCCAAAGCTGCTGGTTTGAGCGACTCCTGCCACGTCTTGGGCATTCAGTGACGCCCCTTCGACAGTTGCCTTCCTCGCAAGAAGAATAGGGTCGCCCATTCTGGGTTGCGACGGTGTTTTCATTGATTCCAGTTGCTCATCTGTGCATAACTCCTCCAAGAATTCCAGCTCGTTCCAGCCAGCTTATTACGTAGTAGATAATAGGACGATTAAGGTAGGCGCGAAGGCGGATGGGACCCCTATAGAAAGACAGAAGAGTCAAGCCACAAGATATGGTACCATCAAATTCATCCTATTCAATGCCTAAAAATTAGGCAGCCTGGTAGGCCGTGCGTACCTAGCACATCCTGGAGCCTCGGATGAGACTTATCAACAGACTTATCCCCAAAAATTGTGAACCACAGAATGTGTTCATTTTTGGAATAGCGCTCCGCCTATTTATTTCCTGATGAGGGTCTTTTTTAGTTGAATCAGTAGTCAGCAGGTTGGCTTGGGGTTGGTTTAATTGATGGCGATTTCGTAGCACAACTCCACGACAGAGCTCTTCCGGCCCGAACTGTCTACAATCATTTCCGTCTGACCGTCGTAGAGGCCCGCGATTTGTATGCTACTGCTCGTCATTCTCGACCCCGCCGCCTTCGTCCGGCAGGCGGGGTCATGCTGGTCTGGCCTAGTGTCCAGACAACAGAACTATTTCTTCCCCGTGGCGCTTTCGTCGGCGCGATGAAGGTCGATCACGGTGCCTGCTTCATTCAATTCCACGGTGACGTGGGCGCCTTCTTCAAACGCTTTGGTCTTGGTCTCTTGATGGAGCAATGGAAATACTTGCTCGCCTTGAGAGGTTTGCAGTTTGATTTTCCCTTTCATCTTTCCGACATGCACGAGCTTGCCGGTCACAAACCGATGCGCACCTGCTTGGCCGGCGAGATGGGCGTCAATCACGGTATTGTTCTCATCCAGAACAAACGTCACATGGTCTCCTTCTTTAAACGGGGCATGGCCGTGCCGCCGTTCTTGGTTCTCGTTTAGTTGATACGTGGTTCCCTCCTCGGTTTTGATGAAGAGCGCGCCGGCTTTTTGTGTCACCACGCCGGACTGTTGTTTATGGGCGCTCTGGTGTTTCTCAGCCGTGGCCGACAGAAGATCTCCCGAGTACACCCCGACAGTACCCAATGCCAGTGACAGCGCGACGCACAGCTTCGTGATTTTGTTCATATAGCTCCTTCCGGAAGCGAGGCTGGGTGACCCGCTTTCTCCTATTGAGGTGGATAATTGAATGGATGCCACTCTGTGGTGACAGGCTAGGGGGAACACCTGCCTGTATAGGTTCGCATAGAACCCGAAGGGAAGAAGCTAGGAAACCCCCTGGGAACCTTGGTGCCGTTCCTTAAGCAAGCGACGTATGTGCCGGGTTTCATGGACGGCACGGTCGGGTTGGGATGATCAGGCCAAACTCGTGCTGTGGGACTGTGGACTACGCTTTCCCAAGTAGGCTAGAATGCCGGCATGCCTGACTCCATCCACGGTCACCCTGCTTCGGAACATTCTCATGCCGTGCATTTCTATTCAGATAATCCTGGCATGGAAGCGCACGTGGCGACATTTATTCATAGCGGTATTCAAGCGGGCGACACGGTCATCACGATCGCGACGAAAGAACGGCAGGAAGGATTTGCGCAGTACCTGCGTAGGGCCTATCCAGATGTCGCAGGCAAGATCGACGTATTGTCATACTATCGCGCCTTAGATGCCCGACGAAGTCCTCTCAACTTTTCTCATAGACACCCGACCGGAACGATCACGATTCTTCGCAACCATGGACCAGGTGTTTTCCAAGCCCGCGCGAGATGGTCGGCCGATCCGTGTATTCGGGGAAATGGTGACGCGCTTGTGGCAGGCGGGACATCCCGAGGCGGCCATCGAGCTCGAAGGGCTCTGGAATGAACTTGCGCACCGTTACACATTTTCTCTGTTGTGTGCCTATCCTCTCAGTGTCTTTGCAGAACAGGACCGTCAACGCTTTTTGGATACCTGTGCTGCCCACTCCCAGCTGTCTCTTCCATCGCGCCGAGCTTCCGTCTAACCACGATGCCCCGTTCAGGCATTAGAGGTCTGGATACCGTGGCATGGGGCACGCACCTCTGCCTGTTCTACAAATCCGCCGCTGAACTGCGACAGTTGCTCACACCCTATTTTCAGGCGGGACTGGCAGATGGAGAATGTTGCGTGTGGATCACGGGCCCTTCTCTGAGCGAAGCAGAGGCGTTGGAATCCCTGCAACGGCCTCTCCCGCAGGTCAGAGACTATCTCGATACAGGGCAGTTGGAAATTCTGCCCCACACGCAATGGTATGTGGATAATGGAATATTCCGTTCAGATGCGGTCCTCACGGCTTGGTACTCCAAACTACAACAGGCAACCCACCGAGGCTTCGCTGGATTACGCGTGGCGGGGGATGCGTCTTGGTTGAGTTCCAGAGAGCAGCGACATGAATTTATCACCTATGAGCAGAAGGTGACGGATACCTTGTCCGCACAACGACTGCTCGCGCTGTGCACCTATCCAAGCGCGGCATGGGTGCCAGAGGAGATGCTCCAGGTCATGCAGTGCCACAAATCTGTCTTACTTCCTGGATGATCCGGAGGCTGGAAGGCGGTCGACGTATGCTGTTCCTGATCACGCCGTAGAATGGCCCCTCACAGTGGCCTGCGTTTATAGTGGAATCTTGGCGGCTGTCCGCTCACCCAGAGCGTATTCAGGCGTCTGATATACTTGCAACAGTCGGCCGGGGAAATGGTCCTTTCGGCGCATCATTGATCTGTATCGCCGCGCAGGTTCCAACTCTTTCGGCGGTCTTCACGCATTCACTAGGTGTCCACCAGGAGATCCAAGCATGGCACGGCGCACCGCACAGGTGACCTCGCAAGGGAATGGATCTTCAGGAGATGAGCATAAAGAGGGAATGCCCGCACGAGGGATTCCGGTTCCTGAACCAGTTACATCGGACGGCCCGTCGCTTCTCAGTTGCCCAATCAACAAATGCCACGGTCGCCTGAGGGGCGAAGCCTCCGCTTACGATTCCCGCACGGGGTTGGAGCCGATGGTCTGCACGCTGTGCGGGCATCGAGGATTTCGATCCCGGGAGGGCGTGATTCTCTTGTTTCGAGGCGGCTATGAATTCAAGTTTAGCTATGGACCATCAGTACAGACCATCACAATCGTGTTGAGTTCTGCTGCGGTCAATCTGTGGAGCACCCACGACGTGAAGGATGATCAGCTGGCGAAGATCGCCGCAGAATGGGCCTTACTGTGTGGCCACACGAGCAGGCAGGTCCATTTAGGGATTCCGGCTGAGGAATTCGCCGACTTCTACCTCTACTTCTGCAGACAGTAACACCGTCTCTATCCCGGCGACCGACTGGTCAGCCTGCCCCCGAGCTCTTTTCTCCTTCGATGTTTCCCTAGGGTGTAGTGGGCTCATCGATTCTTCGTTGGGTGTTGCCGCGAATACGCCTACCATTTCCCCAGCCAGTTCCGGCATCCCGCATAATACGAAGCGATCGCGATGGCCAGGACGGAAAGAATCTGCATGACGTGCTGGACGAGCACACTCGGGTCGATCGTTCGGGTGACGAACAGGACAGCGGCGGCTACTAATGTCACGATGAACGTGGTGCGCTTCGGGCAGAGACTGCCGTCGCGCTTGCTTTGCGCCGCCAGCGCAATCCATACACAGGCCCAGCCGATCGCTCCGACGACGAGCGCAGCGGCGAGATCCGTCATGCCGACCATGAGACTGCTCAATCCCAGCTCGGTCTTGGGACGGCGCGGCAGTTCGATGCGAATGCGATAGAGTTCTCCGACGGAGAGGGCCAGCCAGATTAAGAGGATGCCGAGCAGAAAACTGCCGCGTCCCATTTCTTCCGAGAAGAGACGTCTGCGCGCCGAGGCCTGTGTGGCGGGCTTCAGCGGGAGGCCTTGAAAATGCGGCGTAAAATCGTATCCGCACTCGCAGAACTGGACGGCGTCAGGATTGGATAGCAGACAGCGAGGACATTCCAGCGGCATCGGCTCGCTCATTTCACCGCCACACTCATGTTAGAATCGCACGCCTTCTCTGTGCCATGAGCAGTGGTTGTTCCGGAGGATGTTATCGCTCACCCGACTCGGTCATTCCTGTTTGCGTTTCTGGGCGCCTTGTTCGCTGCCATGTCCGTCGCGGCCGGCGCCTTCGGTGCGCACGCGCTCAAAGCGATTCTGGATCCGCCCATGCTCGCGGTATACGAAACGGCGGCACGGTACCAAATGTACCATGCTCTCGGCCTATTTGTCGTAGCCTGGTTGTGGCGTGAGACCAGAAATTCATTGGCGATAAAAGCCGGTTGGCTGTTTTGCGCCGGGATTCTACTATTCAGTGGTAGCCTGTACATAGTGGCGCTGGCTGGAATCAAGTGGATGGGCGCGCTGACTCCGCTGGGCGGTGCGTCCTTCATCGCCGGATGGATCTGTATAGCCTGGACGGCGTGGCGCGCCGGACGTGATCAGTGATGGCGGCGCTGCCCGGTAGTTGGTTTCTCTCCCGTCCCTTTGAAGCAGGAGGCGGTACGTTTGCCGGTGATGGAACCCCAACCCCCTGCCGTGTTGACAAACGTCCCTTCTAACCGCTGGCCTTCCCCTGAAAACAGAAGGCTGTCTTCCTGCACGCCGGCTCTTGTTTCCCAGCGCAGATACACGCTGTCGCCGAGTACGATGATTTCTGCTGGGCTGGTTGATGAGATGGCGCCCGGCGGAGCGAAGATGACGGCGGTCTTTTCTTCGCGATGGTTCTGATGGTTGTGAATCGACCATTGCCAGGTTCCGCACAATCGCACAAGACCTCGCTGCTGTCGCACCTGATCTTTCCAGTTCAAAAGCCGGAACCATTCACGGTGCACGGTTTGAATCGCCCACGTCTCGACCTGGGCGGCCGCTCCCATCAGTTCACCTACCGCATGGCCAGTGGGAATCGACTCAGCTGCCGTATCCGGCACCGCTCCCTGCGGACCCACTTCCTTGGAGAGCGCCAGGAGATGGCGTAGGGACGGTTCCAGGGTCGTGCCCTCTGTTAACCAGGCCATCTGGGCGTCGATCTGTCGCTGAACTCCTTCCAGTTGTTCAGCGGTGGCGGACGCACCAAGGTCGCGAGCGGCTTGCGCCAGTTGCCACGCCGCAAGCCCACGCACAAGTTCAGCGGCCGACTGGGTGAGATCGGCGAGCAGAAGTTCTTTTGTCATGGCCGGGGAGAGACCTTTGGCTCCGACCGTCATGGCCGCATCATTCAGGCCCAGGCTCGGGCCGATCACATTCTTGAAGAGGGCCAGTAAATCGCCCTGCGCGGGAAGTGACGCCAGTTGCGGGCCGGTGGCCTGCATCACCTCTTGAAAGGCCGGGAAGCGATCAGCAAGGGTCGGTTGCACAGGAGGTGGTGGCTCGTCGGCCATAGCCACGGTCCCGCCCATGAGAACGGCCGCGAGAGACAAGAAACCGACAAAGAATAGGGTGCTCCCTGAATGCTTCGGCATGAGTGAGAACGCTCCAGGTATGTCAGAAAGAGTGGGGAAGAGCCATCGTCTTGCGGCCGGCGATGATCGGCACGCAGCTTCGTCCGTCTGTGTCCCTCACCGATGCGTTGTTATGTTCCCTGAAAGGAGGTTTTCAGAAATGCCACGGTGGCATCCCAGGCTTGAGCAGAGGCCGTCGCGTGATAGCCGGCTGGACGTGTTTCGTCACAGAATGCATGCGAGGCGCCAGGATAGGTCTTGATCTCGATCCGTTTGCCTTGGGTCGCTGCGTGACGGAGATAATCCACGTCCTGCTGGGTGGCCCAGGTATCCTGCTCTGCTTGATGGTAGAGCAGGGGGCTCATCATATTGTTCAGTAGGTTGGGGGCAGTGACTTTCCCATAAAACGCGACAGCTGCGCGCAGCCGCTTGCGTTGGCAGGCGAATCGTATGGCAAGAGAGGCGCCCATGCCGAAACCGACGACGCCATGGATGTTGCGCTTGATGTGTTCAAGGGTGTTGAGATATTCGCAGCAGGTGTTGATGTCCTGGAGCAACAGCTGATCGTTGCACTTGGCCAGGAGCGCTTCCGCGACCTCGGCATTGGCCGTCACCATACCGCCGAGCCGCCCGTACAACTTCGGAATAATCACCCCGTAGCCTTCGCAGGCCAACCTGGCACCGAGATCCGTGATCTGCGAATTCATGCCCCACCAGTCATGCAACAGCACGATGCCGGGGTAGGCGGTTTTGTCCTGCGGCCAGAACTGGATACATTCCACCTGCACGTCTTTAGTCACACGCGTCTTAATGTAGGGATCCACCATCGCATCCGTCGCGGTGGGAATCGCTATCCCACTGGGAAAGCGGGCCGTACCGGTTCCGATCTGTTGCAGCGAAAAGGGTGTTGCCTGAGTAGTCATGGGCGAGGGGGTCCTTTCTCGATTGGCGTCTGGCATCCAGCGGCTGTCCGTCGGGTACTATAGGGAGCACATTTGGGCGTTGTCAATCGAAGCGGCAGCTGGTTTCTTGTACCATATTGACCGCTCGACGTCGGCTCGTTACAGTGCATCGTCACGATGACTCACGAACCACTCGCACCCCTCGGGATCGGATTGATCGGGCTCGGCCGCCACGGCAGCCGATACGCCAAGCACATCCTGGCTGACCTCCCTGACGCTCGCTTAGTTGCCGTCAGCCGCCGTGGGGCGGGCGAGGGACACGGGCTGGCATCTGCTCCGACCGTGCCTTGCTATCTCGACTATCACGAGTTGATTGCCGACCCTCACGTAGAGGCGGTCGTAGTCGTCACGCCGCCGGTGCTCAATCGCGAAATTTGTGTGACCGTCGCGCGAGCGAAGAAAGCGTTGTTGGTTGAGAAACCGCTGGCGATCACGGCAGAGAATGCGCGTGCGATCGCGCGAGAGGCTCGACAGGGTGGACGGGTGATGATGACGGCACAGACCTTGCGGTTTGATGCCGCGGTCGTCGCCCTTCGCGAGCGGCAGGCACAGATTGGCGCACTCCAATACCTCAGCGTGGCCAGTCGCATGGAACCGCATGGGTTCAGTGAGGAGATCCGGGGGTTCGGCGGCCGCGGCTGTTTGCTCGAAACCGGCATCCATCTGTTGGATTTGGTTCGTGTCCTGACGGAAGATGAGGTTCGCGCGGTGTCTTGCGAAATGGACGTGGTGCCTCCGCATGGAGCGGAGCGTCGGATTGTCGGCCGGCTCATGACCAGTCGCGGGCTGATGTGCCTGTTGGATGTGTCCCGGGTCTCGTCGGGCCGAATCGGACGGATCGAATTGATCGGTGCGGAGGGCCAGTTGTCCGCGGATTGGTGCGGGCAGCGGGTGGTGCAGGTTTCTGCGTGGCATGACGCCGGGGAATGGCCGATCGCCGCTGCGCCGACCGTTCTCAGCACGCTACGCGCATTTGTGCGAGCAGTACGCGAAGGCCTGCCGCCTCCGGTGACCATCGAAGACGGCAAGCGCGCGGTTGAAATAGCCGAAGCCTGTTATGCCTCGGCGCAGCAGGGCGGACGTATCGTCCCGGTCGAGTACGCGTGAATCAGGTTTCAGCGACGATATGCGTATCGGTTTCTTCCACACCTTCGATGGCGTGAATGCGTGTAATCACGACATCCGACAGCGCGCGTTCATCCGCCACATTGATAAATACGAAAATGTCCGGCTGGCCGAAGCAGGCGTGAATTTGTTCGACGCCGGCGATACTTTTGAGCGCGGCGAGAACCGACTTGCCTTTTCCTGCCTTGACCTTGATGAGAATGTACGCTTTCGTTGCCATCATGCCTCCTCTGGCTTAGAGTCGTGAAAAATAGTGAGATCGATGTCGCCGGTGCCGATCTGCACGGGACGGTCACTCCGATTTGGCGCCGGGCATCTCCCGGCGGCGCTGGGCATAAACCGCATGGAAGGTCTTGCCCTGTGTGGAAAAGGCGGCGGTACTGTGCTGATACAGCTGCACGAGGATGTCGAAATCCGGCTTGCCGATATTGAACTCCCGAAAGCCCTCACCGAGGCCAGTGGCGCTCCAGGCGTTCGCGGTTTGTCCTGCCTCGATGAATGCATCAAAGGTGTCTGCAGACCAGCCGCTCTGTCGAAACGACGCTTCGACTTCGCCGGCGCGGATGCCGAATTTGACGTGATGGGCCTCTGCAAAAAACTGCTGTACTGCCGGGTCTTTGCTTTTGAGGAACGCCGATTGAAATTGAATGATGGCTTTGATGATGCCGTTGGCCTGCGGCGTTCCTTCCGGCGGCAGGACGCCCGCATCTTCAAACGTGGCGAGCAGCGCCATGACCGACCCGATGTAGGGTGAGGGCGTCCGCACCGGTTGGGCAGCCGTGAGTGTCACGGCTGGCGGCGCCTCTGTCCGAGGCTGACTCAACGCCATCGCCGGGAAGAGAACGGACATAGTGAGTCCGACGACGAGGGGGTGTGACCGGATCGACCGCTTGCGTCCGGTTGCGTGAGTTCCCGGCCGCGGCTCCTCCGTACGGAATGGAGACGCCCTGCCGCGCCGAGTATCACTTGGTGATGGCATGGCGGGCATTATACAGAACGGCAGCAAGGCACGCCACCGCCTGGGATCGAGGTCTGTCAGGCAAGGGGATGAGACGATTGAATTCAGAAGGGGCAGCTGCCTATAATTCGGCCACTGGAGCAGGTTTTCGGCCTCTCTATTGTGGTGTCAATTCGGTTTGAGCGCTGTCTTCGTGAGGTGACTGTGCTGGCGAATGTCTTGAGTGCGGCGATTGTCGGAGTCGAGGCTCACCTCGTCGATGTCGAGGTCGATATTTCGTCCGGCCTTCCTCAATTCTCGATCGTCGGACTTCCCGATGCCACCGTGCGCGAGAGCCGTGACCGGGTGCGCGCCGCACTCAAGAATAGCGGCTTCCACTTTCCTGTGAAGAAAATTACCGTGAACCTGGCGCCCGCGAACATCAAGAAAGAAGGAGCCGGCCTAGACTTGGCCATTGCGCTTGGCATCCTGGCGGCGGAGGAGATCATCCCGGCGGACGCGGTCAAGGGCCATGTCTTTGTGGGAGAACTCTCCCTCGATGGCCGTCTAAAACCAATTCCCGGGGCCCTTTCCATCGGAGTCGTATGTCGCCATCGTCATCGTGTGCTGGTCTCGGCCGAAAATGCTGAGGAGGCCGCTCTGGTCGAGGGGACGGAGGTGTTTCCTATCCACACCTTGCCGGAGGCGGTGGAATTCTTGCGTGGAGCCCAGACGATCGCTCCACTGTCGGTACTGCGTGACGGCAAGAGTTCCGCCGGGTCCGCCGAGGACGATGACTTTGCCGATGTGAAGGGGCAGGCCCACGCGAAACGGGCGCTGGAGGTGGCGGCAGCCGGCGGCCACAATCTGCTCATGATGGGCCCGCCCGGAGCCGGCAAGACCATGTTGGCGCGACGCCTTCCAGGAATCCTGCCGCTGCTGGCTCAGGAAGAGGCGCTGGAGACCAGTCGTATTCATAGCGTGGTGGGGCAGCTGTCGCAAGAACACCCGCTGATGCGTCGGCGTCCGTTTCGTGCGCCGCACCACAGCATTTCAGAAGCCGGTCTCATCGGTGGCGGGTCGACACCACGACCCGGTGAAGTCTCCCTCGCCCACAACGGCGTGTTGTTTCTCGATGAGGCCGGGGAATTCGGCCGTGCGACGCTTGACGGATTGCGGCAACCGCTTGAGGACGGCCATGTGACCGTGACGCGCGCCAGCGGGTCCTTGCGGTTTCCTGCCCGCTTCATGCTCATCGCCGCCATGAATCCCTGTCCCTGCGGGTACTATGGCGACCGAACCAAAGACTGTGTCTGTAGCGCCGCCCAAGTCCGGCGATACCGAGGCCGTCTGTCCGGCCCGCTCTTGGATCGTCTGGATCTGCAGATCGAGGTGCCGGCCGTGCCGATTCGCGCGTTGGGCGACGACCTGCCGGCCACAGATTCGTCAGCGGCGATCAGGACCAGGGTGATGGACGCGCGGGCGCGCCAGGCGGAACGGTACTGTCGCGAGGGGATCTACACCAATGCGCAATTGAAACCACGCCACCTGAAGCAGTATTGTGCATTGGATACCGCAGGGCGTGAGTTGTTGGAACAGGCGATGACGCGTCTGGGGTTTTCAGCCCGTGCACACGGAAGGATTCTGCGGGTGGCACGAACTATTGCCGATTTGGCTGAGTCTGCTAGTATCGGTCCACTGCATCTAGCCGAGGCCGTTCAATATCGAAGCTTTGACCGGCGGGTGGAGTGGTGAAAGAATCTCCGGTGATCCATACGGCACGCGTCTTCGCCTGGTGGTTCATCGTTGGTGCCACTATGGCGCTGGCGGTGATTCTTTTGCAGGGAGGGATCCGCGAGGCGATGCAGGCTCAAGGATCTGTCTGGGAATTGAAGCTGGTGGAACTCTTGACGACCGTTCTGGGCGGTGGGCTGTTGGGTGGCTGTATTGCGCTGATTCTGGATCGAATCAAGAAATCATGACGGGCACCTCCGGGTGCGGCGCAGCATAAAGGAGCAGCAGGGAATGGATATTGAAGTCGGCTCGAATCTGTATCGAAACTCCAACGGCATCATCGATATCGAAGGGGTGCCACAGTTTGAGGTGGCGATCAAGGAACCGGTGCGGGCGTTGCTCGTGAATTTCGCGCTGTTCGATGACGTGGGGCGTATGATGGCCAAGGTGGTCGACAGCAACCTGACCTTCAATGAGCGACGAGCCTATCAGCTCGCCAAAAGCCCGACGAGCGTGTCGTTGAAACACGAAGAGTCGGGGACGGTCGTCTTCACGTTGGAATTGCGTGAGGGAAATCGGGTGGTGTTCAGCCGCGGCACGTTTCACACCATCAAGGGCCATCGGCTTGACGTGTCGCAGACCGAATGGCGAATCGATAAGAAACACTTCAGCGGCAAGGAAGCCGACATGCAGGGAGGCTCGGTGTTTCTGGGGTAGCTTCGCGGCTCTCCGGAAGCACCGCACCTCCTGGCATGTTGTCCCGGTGATGTCTTAGGGTGCGACCGTCGGGACGATGACGATCTGTCCGTCTTTCAAATCGACCATCGCCGTATCGCCGTCCCGCAGCTCGCCCTTGATCAACTGTCGCGCCATCGGCGTTTCGATCTCCTGCTGAATGAGTCGCTTCAACGGTCTGGCTCCATAGACCGGATCATAGCCACGCTGGCCGAGATTATCTAAAGCCGCCGGTGTGACCGTCAACGTAATCCGTCGCTCCACCAACCGAGTGCGCAACCGCTCCAGCTGAATCTCCACAATCCGCGTCAGGTGCTCATTACCCAAGGCGTGAAAGACCACGATTTCATCCACCCGGTTCAAGAATTCCGGCCGGAAGTGTGTCCGCAACTCGCCGGTCACTTGGGCCTTCATGGTTTCGTAGGAGGCTCCGGCCTGTTGGGCCTCGAGGATATGCTGACTGCCGATGTTCGAGGTCATAATCAGCACAGTATTCTTAAAGTCCACGGTGCGACCTTGGGAATCGGTCAGTCGCCCGTCATCGAGCACTTGCAAGAGAATATTGAAGACGTCGTGGTGCGCCTTTTCGATTTCATCGAAGAGGATGACGGAGAACGGATGCCGGCGCACCGCTTCGGTGAGCTGGCCGCCTTCTTCGTAGCCCACATAGCCAGGAGGGGCGCCGATCAATCGCGCGACCGTATGCTTCTCCATATATTCCGACATGTCGATCCGGATGAGGTTGGACTCATCGTCGAAGAGCGTGGCCGAGAGCGCTCGCGCCAATTCCGTCTTGCCGACGCCGGTCGGCCCCAGAAACAGAAAGGAACCAATCGGTCGATTGGGGTCCTTGATGCCGGATCGTGCCCGTAGCACGGCGTCGGCGACCGCTGTGACGGCCTGTTCCTGGCCCACGACGCGGGTGTGGAGGAGCTCATCCAATTTCAGAAGCTTCTCCATCTCACCTTCGACGAGGCGGGTGACGGGAATGCCGGTCCATCGGCTGACGACGGCGGCGATATCCTCTTCGTCCACTTCTTCTTTCAGCAGGCGGCTCTCGTTTTGCTTCTTGCCGAGGTATTGCTGTTCCAGTTCGAGTTCCCGTTCGAGTCGCGGGAGTTCGCCATAGCGCAGCTCGGCGACTTTATTCAGGTCGTAGGCTCGTTCAGACCGCTCAATCGTCTGTTTGACTTCCTCGATCTGCTGGCGGATTTTTCTGAGCTTGCTCACCGAGTTCTTTTCAGATTCCCAGCGCGTCTTCAAGGCCCCGAGATCACGATTTTTTTCGGTCAATTCTTTTTCGATCGATTGGAGGCGTGCCTTGCTGCCAGCGTCGGTTTCCTTTTTGAGCGCTTCCCGCTCGATCTCGAGTTGCAACACTTTCCTCGATACCTCGTCGAGCTCGGCCGGCAAACTGTCGATCTCGGTCCGGAGGCGCGCGGCGGCCTCGTCGACCAAATCAATTGCCTTGTCTGGCAGGAACCGATCGCCGATGTACCGATTGGAGAGTTTGGCTGCGGCAACGAGGGCGGCATCTTTGATGCGCACGCCGTGGTGTACTTCGTACCGCTCTTTCAGACCGCGCAGGATCGAAATAGTGTCCTCTACGCTCGGCTGGTCCACAAGGACGGTTTGGAAGCGACGTTCGAGCGCAGCATCTTTTTCGATATGCTTGCGATACTCGTCGAGGGTGGTGGCGCCGATGAGATGCAGTTCCCCTCTGGCCAACATCGGCTTGAGCAGATTGGCGGCGTCCATCGCGCCTTCCGCAGCGCCGGCTCCCACGACCGTATGGAGCTCATCAATGAACAGTAGAACCTGTCCCTGTGCCGACTGAACTTCCTTCAGGACGGCTTTCAAACGCTCTTCGAACTCGCCGCGGAACTTGGCACCGGCTACCAGCGCCCCCATATCGAGCACCACGACACGCTTCTGCTTCAACCCTTCCGGCACGTCGCCTTTGACGATGCGTTGCGCCAGGCCCTCCACAATGGCCGTCTTGCCGACACCAGGTTCGCCGATGAGGACCGGATTGTTCTTGGTTCGTCGTGAGAGAATCTGAATGGTCCGACGGATTTCCTCGTCCCGGCCGATGACCGGATCGAGCTTGCCCTGTCCGGCCAGCTTGGTGAGATCACGCCCGTATTTTTCCAGCGCCTGGTAGGTCCCTTCGGGGTCTTGGCTCGTGACCCGTTGGCTGCCCCGTACCTGTTGCAAAGCCGCCAGAATCCGATCGCGCGTGAGATTGAGGCGACGAAACACGCCACCCTCATCCACCATGGCCAGGACGATGTGTTCCACACTCAGGAAATCATCGCGCAATTCCTTCATCTGGTCTTCGGCCTTGGTCAGGAGGTGGCCCAAGCGGGGAGTCATGTGGATTTGCCCAGGGGCCGCGCCGGGGCCTTGAACTTGCGGCACTTTGGCCAGCGCCTGGTCTGCGGCTTGACGGACTGCGGCAGGAGATACTCCTGCCTGTTCAAACAAGGATCCCGCGATGCCGCTTTCCTGCTCCAACAGGGCCAGCAGAAGGTGCTCGACATCAATGCCCTGGTGCCCCCGACGCATGGCAAGGGCCGATGCGCTCTGCAAGGCCTCTTGAAGCTTCACGGTCATGCGGTTCATATCCATGTGCATTACTCCTGGGTGGGTCGATCTTGTAGAAGAACATAATCACATCGACGCTCAAGTCAACGGGGCTTGCAACATCGTAGCCTGCTACCTACTACGAGGCAAGGGCCTCGCGCTCGCTGACTTGACCTCCCGGCGTGATCCAGATTATTGTCCGTCTCCGAATGGTTGGAGAGTGCTGCTCATGCGAAGTGGCTGCCATCCTCATAATCGCCCAGTCTGGACCACCACCCATGTTGACGCTGCTCACCTCCACACTGCATCTCTATCGCGACGCGTTTTACGCCACCAGGCGTTCGTTTGTCCGTGGGTGGCTGGTGATCCTTGCCGTCATCGTATTCGCTGTGTTGATGTGGATCGCCGGCATGGTCGCCAGGCCCTTGGGTATTGCCGGCGGTTTTCTGCTGGGCGCCGTCAATGCGCTGCTGATCGGTGCGACGCTCAGTCTCATCGAGCAGGCCGTTAAGGGCATGCGGGGAATTACCATCCCTGACGTGCTCGACAGCATGGGACATTATTTTTGGGACGTCATCAGCGTGGGGTTTGTGCTGTGGATTCCCACCATGCTCCTGGATACGAGCCTGCGCGCGAATCCGGACAGCCAGTTTCTGGTGACCGCCTGTTTATTGTTGGTCTTTATCCTACTGAACCCCGCTCCCGAGGTGATCTATCTGACTCGGCATGACTCCCCCCTTGATGTGTTGAAGCGCAGCTATGAGTTCGTGATCGATAACTGGATTGAATGGTTCCTGCCATTGGCGCTGGTACTGGCTCCCTTGGGACTTTCGTTGTTCTTCAAACTGTCGAGCCGGTTGGGGAGGGGCGCCGGGCTCGATTTCATTCAATTGCTCCTCGTGCCGTTTACCGTGCTGACGACCTGGCTGACCGATTTCGGGATTTCGGCGGAACTCACCGGCGCCCTGGCGCTGCTGCTGACCCCTCCTCTCGCGGTCGGCATGCTGCTCTTTCGCGGCCACCTGTTTGTCGCGTTGTCCGCAACATCACGACGGCAGCGCCTGTACCAGTCGCAATTTCACGATTCCGCCCGATAGGGGATCCCCTCAAGCGTTCGCGAGTTTCCGCTCTGTTGTTCGCAATAAATGTAGAACTTGTTGAGGGTACGCGCAAAGTGGTGTATGGCTTAACCTGCACTGCCGATCGGTCTGTTGCCCGCGCGCTTCATCCGGGGAGGATGCGCCATCGTGCGCCTCTCGATTTTTTGGCGACTGGTTCTGACGTATCTGGTCATCATCGGGGTGATGACTGCCGTCAACCTTTACGCCTTGCTGCAAATTCGAACGTTAGCCGGGCTGAATACCGAGGTCGGCTCGCACCATCACCCGGAGATTGATTCGGCGAAGCGGTTGCTGACATCATTTTATGAGCAAATTCAGAGCGAGAAGAAGTATGTGGCAGTGCCTGCGGCGATCTTTCTCGAACACTTCGATGAAGAAAGCAAAGAGTTTCAGCAGGTGTTACACAGCTTGCAAACGCGCGATGCTTCCGAGCCGGAAATTCGATTGCTGAAGGAGGTGGAGCGTGTTCAGCAATCGCAGCTGTCTCTCTTCCATGCCCAGCTTGCAGAACCTATTGGCAAACAATCGGAATCCGGGGTGGACTATGACGAGCGACGAAATGCACTCGCCGGGAGGATATCTTCCACTTTGCGGCAGTACATCGGGTTGCATGAAGCCCGTATTGCGGTCGGGGTGGATGAATCACGGGCCAGTTCGGTTCATGCGGAGTCCGTCACGCGGCACCTGGTGCTGGTCGCCCTGTTGTTCGGACTCGGTTTGGCCGCGGTGGCAAGTTACAATATCCTCCGTCCTTTGCGGCGTCTACAGGCGGTGATTCAGGAAATGGGACAGGGTAACTTTCGTGCGTCATTGGATGGCCAAGCGCCTCGCGAACTTCGGGAGTTGGGCGATACGGTTAAGTGGATGGGAACCAAGCTCCAGCAGTTGGACGACATCAAGAGCGAGTTTCTTGCCCATGTGTCGCATGAACTCCGCACGCCAATGGCCTCTATTCAGGAAGGCACCCATCTCCTGCTCGATGAAATCCCCGGCCCCCTGACGCAGGACCAACGGACCACATTACGCATCATGTCCGATAGTAGTCGCCGGTTGATGTACCTCATTTCGACGATCCTAGATCTGTCGAAAATGGAGGCCGGCATGATGGAGTATCGTTTTGCGCCGACGGATCTCAAGCGGATGGCCGAGGTATCGGTCAACAAGATCCGGTTGCTGGCCGATGCCAAACACGTGCAACTCCTGGTTGAAGCGCCCGTCGAACGGTACTGGGTGAGGGCCGACAGTGCACGCATCGAGCAGGTACTGGACAATCTGCTCTCGAATGCGTTGAAGTACAGCCCCGAGGGAGCCGTGGTGAGGCTACACATGACACCAGGACGTGATGAAGGGCTGCTGTTTGTTGCGGTGACGGATGCGGGGCCCGGAATACCGGCGGAAGAAGTCCCACATATTTTCGAGCGGTTTTATCAAGGCCGCACGAAGACCAGACATGCCTCAGTCGGGAGCGGACTTGGGCTCGCCCTTGCTAAAAAGGTAGTGGAGGCCCATGGTGGCCGCATCTGGGTTGATAGTGAAGTGGGAAAAGGAACGACGGTGCGGTTTATTCTCTGTCTGACGAAACCCGGAGTGTTGGGGTAATGCAACCCGTTGGAACCATGTGGGTGCTGCTGGCCCTGGGGCTCTCGGTTGCCTGCAGTACGATCACTGCACCGCCCTCCCAGGATCCGTATTTTCCCGCAGACGCCAACGACGGCAAGTCCCTGCAGGGTCTGATACGTAAGGAAAGCCTGTTGGCTGCTAAATGTGCTAGCAAGCCCACCTGCGATCATGTATTCTTCACCCGCGCGTTGGCGGCCTTATATGAAAGTCGAGAGTCGGCCATCCACTATTTCGAGAAAGTCATTGCCGTGGCTCCCAAGAGCCAGCTTGCTGCGTCGAGCCAGCTGTGGCTGCAATTGCTGCATACCGGTGAAGTCCCTGCCAATCAGTCATGGCTAGGCTCCGTCCTGACCGGACCTGCGACGGCCCGAACGCAGGCGCTTCTATCGCAGACCATCGAACGGACTGTGCACGACTTGCTCGATCGTGAACTCACGATTCAACAATTGCGTGCCATACAAGATAGTGAAGCCCAATCGCTCGAGGCGCTGCAGCGCGAGCTCCAAGATCAGGAGAGGAAGGCGGAGCTGTTCAATTCCAGGCGGGAAAGCCCGCGGATGTCGGTCGAGCCAGCCACACTCCAAAACCTGCAGCGACAAATCAGTGACCGCGATAGAAAGGTCGAGGAGCTCACGAGTCAGCTGGAAGCCCTCAAGCGTATCGATCAGGAAATGAGGGGAAAAACCCGTCCAATCAAACCCCCGTCGAATATTCTTCCCCCTCAACTGTCGGAGCCACCCAAACCCTAAGGACCGTCATGGAGCAAGAACGCATTCTCGTTGTGGACGATGACGAAGGTCTGTTGCATCTCCTGAAAATGCGACTGTCGGCGATGGGTTTCTCGGTAACGCCCTGTACCGGCAGCCAGGATGCGCTTACGGCCGCCCGCCAAGAACCATTTGATATCGCGATCACCGATTTACGGTTGAGGGCAGAAGATGGGCTGGCATTGACCGAGGAGCTCTTGCACACTCAGCCGGGGCTGCCGGTCATCATTCTCACGGCTCACGGGAGCATCCCCAATGCGGTGGAGGCCATGCAACGCGGGGCCTTTGGCTATCTGACCAAACCCTTTGACGACAAGGAATTGAAAGCGACCCTCGATAAGGCATTGATCCAGCTACGCATGACCCGCGAGATTCAGCGATTGAAGTCGCTGGTGAAAGAGCTGTACGGCCTGGAGAATGTCATCGCCCGAAGTCCGGCTATGCAGCGGCTGTTTCAGCAGGTGGCACAGATTGCCGATTCAGACGCCACGATTCTCTTGACGGGAGAAACCGGAACCGGAAAAGAAGTGTTGGCCCGCGTTCTCCACGCGAATAGTCGCCGATCAAAGGGGCCATTCGTGGCCTTAAATTGCGCCGCGATCAGCGAGACGTTGTTTGAAAGTGAGTTGTTCGGCCATGTTCGTGGCGCGTTTACAAGTGCCGTAGCAGCGAAACGGGGACTCTTCCAAAGTGCGAACGGAGGGACTCTCTTCCTCGACGAAATTGCGGAAATGTCGTTGCCGATGCAAGTGAAACTCCTCCGCGCAGTGCAGGAACGAGAAGTGCGTGAGGTCGGAGCCGACTATACCACCAAGGTAGATGTGCGGATTATTACGGCCACCAACAAGGATCTTACCGAGGGCGTGAAGGCAGGGACGTTCCGTCATGACCTGTATTATCGTGTCTCGGTTGTTCCACTTGTCATTCCGCCCTTGCGTGAACGCAAGGACGATATTCCGCTTCTTGCTCAACATTTCCTGAAACAAAGTGCAGAACGCTCCAAAAAAGACGTGCGGGGATTTACATCAGCCGCTATGCATCGATTGATGGTCTATCCTTGGCCAGGCAATGTACGAGAGTTGGAGAACGCCGTCGAAAAAGCCGTGGTGATGTCGCGGCAGGACATGGTGTTGCCCGATTTACTACCGACGGTCGGCGCCTCCGCAGATCTCGGGTTGAAGCCATTAACCGAGGCCAAGGAAGAGTTTGAGCGATCCTATCTACGAAATGTGCTTCAGATGACGGGGGGAAATATCTCTCGGGCGGCACAATTCGCCGGTCGTTATCGAGCTGATTTTTACAAGATGCTGAAGAAGTATGGCTTGCATCCGTCTATGTTGAAGGAACGTGCGGAGGTTGAAGCCCAGGATTTAGAAGAAGCGGAAGAGGTCAAAGAAATATAACTATCAATCTGGATGCAATGTGCACAAATGCTGTCCAATAATACGCTCCAATTTCTTGGCCGATGCGTGCCGAATCTTTTTTATTTGAACACCAAAGTCTCGTCCACTGACCCACTGAACGATGGCCTGCTCGACCTCTAGCGGCAATTTTGCACCAGGAAGCTCCATTCGCAATGTGAGTGGCATACCTACCCGGACCTGATGATCTCCTTGAATTCGCCAGCCTCCCGATGAGATATCCCAAACCGTACCTTTCCCCAGAAAATCTTCGGAGAGATAGTATCCGGTACCACATAGTGTTACTCGTTGGTAAATTCGAAGTTTAAAGTGCTTCGGCATGATCAGTGCTCCTACGGTGGTGACTTGGTGGACAATTTACTGTTCGCCTGTCAGGACCCCATTGCCCCAATGACTACGATGCCTTCGCTCCAGGTAGAAGCTCCTCCTGGGCTGAGCCGACGGCGCACGAATTGTTCCAGCCGCTGCTGTTCGTCACGAGAAGTCCGAATAAATTCGATACCGACTTTAAATCCGTCTATCCACCTGACGGCGGCAAGTGACACATGCAATGGAGTTTGCAGGTCGGGCAAGAACAACCGTAATTGGACATACTCTCCGGGAAACATTTTTTCAGGACTTTCCAGGAGGCAGCCCGGAAGAGAGAGGTCTAGGATGCGACCTTCGCCTACGGTGTTCTCTCCGGCAAACATGACCGAGCATTCCACGGGCACTCGTTGACTATATCGAGTCTGCATGGCGCCTCCTTCGTGCGGTGACTCCGGTTTTTACGTGTGAGTCGGTTCAGCCTGTGCTCTCAACTGTATTCCAATCTGGAATCTGGACCTAGTCCCTAAAATGGGTACTTCCTTAGGGGGACGTCTATTTGATCGACTCCACTGTCGTGGCTTCCTGTAAGACCTTGAAGGTACCCTTGAGGAGCCCTTTGATAAGAATAGCTAGCCCAGCCACACATGGAGGAAAAGTCAGTCGAGATCAGGAATATGTCAGGGAAGGTACGCTGGTGAGCGTACGAGTGGAGCTGGCGAAAGGAATCGAACCTTCAACCTGCGGTTTACAAAACCGCTGCTCTGCCGATTGAGCTACGCCAGCTTACACGGCCTTCAAAACCAAGGCGGCATCGAATATGTCTGTGGGACAGGAATTCGAACCCTACAATTCTTCTTCTGACCTGTCAAGATGCGCTTCGACTCGGGGAGGTGCGGAGACCCGTCCCTCTGAGGCAGGTTGCCCAGGCAGTCCTGACTTTTACTTGAATAAAGTTTGAATTACCAATAAGCTGAATCCGTGTCGTGACCTTCCGCCACTACACCCTGTGCCACTGTGAGCCCTAGTCAGTATGTTCAGTCGAGCTTGTTTTCCTCGGACCTGAGAGAGGGGTGCCATTTATGAGCCAGTCACACATTCTCGTGATCGATGATGACCCTGCGGTGCGCCAAGTCTTGTCGGAGACCCTGGCCAATGAAGGCCATCAGGTAACGGTGGTCTCCAGCGGTCTGGAGGGTGTGGAGGCTGTGAAAGACCAACCGGTGCATGTGGTGTTGACCGATCTGCAAATGCCGGGTATCGACGGCTTGGAAACCATCGATCGGATCTCCAAGGTCGATTCCAAGATTATCGCGATCGTGATGACGGGTTATGGAACGATCGACTATGCCGTGCGAGCCATGAAGGCAGGCGCCTTTGATTTCATCACCAAGCCCTTCGAGCCCGATACGGTGGCCGTCGTCGTCAAAAAAGCGCTGGACATATACAAGCTGAAACAGGAAAACCACCTGCTGCGAAAGGCAGTGCGGGACCAATATCGTCTGGAGCATCTGGTGGGCACGAGCGCGCCGATGCGCATGGTGTTGGATTTCGTCGAAAAGGTCGCCGACAGCGACAGCACGGTGCTGATCGAGGGGGAGAGCGGGACCGGCAAGGAATTGATTGCGAGAATGCTGCATTTCAATAGCATGCGCCGAGATCGCCCCCTAGTGCCGGTCAATTGCGGCGCGATCCCCGAAACGCTGTTGGAGTCGGAACTCTTCGGCCACGAAAAAGGGGCGTTTACTGGAGCTGCCCACACGAGACTCGGACGGTTTGAATTGGCCCATGGCGGGACCATCTTTTTGGATGAAGTCGGCGAAATGAGCTTGCCGTTGCAGGTGAAATTGCTTCGGGTATTACAAGAGCGATGTTTTGAGCGGGTCGGGGGAACGCGAACGATCAATGTCGATGTCCGCATCATCGCGGCCACGAATCAAGACTTAGCGCAGGCCGTGCAGGAACGGCGGTTTCGGCAGGATTTGTATTATCGGTTGCACGTCATTCCCATTCACATTCCTCCCCTGCGAGAGCGACGCAGCGATATTCCCCTCCTGGTCAACCATTTCATCGCCCAGTTTAATCAGTTGCGCCGGACGGAGATTCTCGGCATGGAGCCGGAGGCATTGGCCCGCATGACAGAAGAAGAATGGCCGGGGAATATCCGGGAACTCGAAAACATGATCGAACGCTTGGCCGTCTTGAAAAAGAAGGGCTGGATCACCGTAGGCGACTTGCCCGAGAGCCCGCTCAAGATGACCGCCGGGAAGGCGGCTGAGGCGCCGGAGCACTTTATTCGCTTCTCGGAAGACGGGATTAATCTGACCAAAGAGCTTGAACATTACGAGAATCGTCTCATCGGCGAAGCCTTGCGAAAGGCCAATGGGATTACGAGCCGGGCCGCTCAGCTGCTGCAGGTGAATCGCACGACATTGGTTGAAAAGTTGAAACGGAAGGGCTTTGACCCCAAGAGCCACGGTTACTCGATCCAAAACTAACCTCACTGAACTCCTCTCTCTGCCAGCATGTCAAATTCTTGACCGGCCTCAGCATGGCCCTGTGGGGGTTTCTGACACCCTCCACTGGTCGGCATGTGCAATCTATCCATTTCATGATGTGATGGAGCCATTTGGCTGATTTCTGAAGGGGCATGAGACTTGCTGATTTGCCCCCACTGTGCGACCCCCATCTCCGACACAACGACGATCGTGGATCATTGCCCTGCTAGGGATCCTGCTGGGAGGACTGGTCCCCCTGGGGGGAGCCTCCGTCATGGCCGCCGATGGGCCAACGACTGCGCGACAAGATTTGTCACTCAACTTGCCTGAACCTCCTGAACTGGTGCGGGGTACATTGCCCGATCCAGGCCCCCGTTTCGAGCGGCTCACCGACAGTCCAGAGTGGAGTCAGTTTGAACGAGGAGTCGCCTTGTACCTCCAGGGCCAGTACGTCGAGGCACAGCTCCACTTCACCAACATTCTCCGAGAGCACAGAGAATCGAAACTGAAATCGTCGATCCAAGCCTTTTTGGCAGAGAGCGCACTGAAGAGCGGGAAACTGGAGATCCGTCCGATCGAAATCATCGAGCAGTATCGAGCGCTGATGCGGGAAGACCCGTACTCGACAAACGCCAAACGGGCGGCCTGGAGAATCGGCGACGTGTATCGAATGGAAGGGTGGTATCAGGAGGCGCAGATAGCCTATCAGCACGCCCTGAGTCTCTCCGATCAGGACTCCTACGATGCCAATCGCGCCTTGCTCGGGCTGGGCTACGCCTTTCGCGGCATCAATAAATGGAAGGACAGCGTGCAGACGTTCGATAACGTGCTGAAGCGTACCACGGACCCAAGCTTGCTGGTGTCCGCCTCGATGGGGCAGGCCCACAGCCTCTATCGGGTGGGACGCATCAAGGACGCGGATACGTTGTACGAAGGCCTCGCCGGTCGATGGCCTGCCGTATTTCGAAAAGATCCCTATGCGCTGTTACGGTATGCCGATACCGCCGGTGAAGGGCACCGCCTTTCGGTCATGCGGGAACAACTCCTTTGCTTTTACAATCTGTATCCAGCCAGACCGGAAAATCCATTTGTGTTAGCGCACGTCGCCGACAGCTACAAAGAGGCCGGCCGATGGGAGGAGGCGAGCCTGTTCTACGCCGCCCTCTTGAGCCAGTACCCGGACACCCCGATAGCGGCGATGGCCAAACTTCGGTACGCGGATGTGCTGGACCATCGAGACCCGGAAGATGGCCTGATCAATCTCCGCCAAACTGTCGCCGCCCAGCTCTCAAACTTTCCGCTGGCGCCCGGCGAGACACTCAGTCCGCGTCGCCTCTTCGAACAGAGCGCACACCAGTATAAGGATTCGCCGGTCGGCAGTGAGGCACTCTTTCATCTGGGGGAAGCCTTTGAGCGGGCGGGGAAACGAGAGGAGGCGCTCGCGGCCTACGAACAGGTGGTGCTGCGCGCAGGAAAAATTGAGAACGATCCCTGGCCCGATAAGAGCGGGGCCCGGCTCGTGACGTTTCTACGGCCGCGCCTCGAGGCGGCCTTGAAGGCGCAAGATGATTTTGAGCTCGTGAGCCTCTTTCATCGGCACGGTCCGCTCGCCGATCGGCTGTATGCAGGCACTGATGAGCTGCTCAAGATCGCCGACGCACACCAACGGCTCGGCTTTCCCGTGGAGGCTGCCCGACTGTACCAGTCGTTGATTCGAGATCCGAAAGCCGAGCCGTTTCACGAGGTAGCCATCATGGGACTAGGGCGCAGCTATCTCGAGCAGAAAGACACGCGCGCGGCCCGCTCCGTCTTCGAACGGTATCGCCTGCAATTTCCTGTTGGCCGGTTCGGCGGGGAGGCTGTACGAGGAATCCTGACGTGCTACGAGGGAGAGGGGAATGTCGCCGGACTGATCAAGCTGGGACGACAATGGTTGGAGCATCATCCGCGCCATCCGGATCGCATGCTGATCCAATTGAAGATGGCTGATGCGTTGGGACTTGCCAAGCAGTACGGCGAGGCGTCGTCGGTATACGACAACATCGTCAAGGGTGGGATGGAGTTGCCGGGGGCAGACGTGATGCGGCACGCCGACGCCTTGGCTCACCTGAATCGGCAGGGACCGGCACTGGCCTTGTATAAACAGGCATTAGTCGCGGGACTGAGTCCGGAGCAAGAGACCTGGGCGCAGTTTCAGATTATTCAGCTGGCTCGTAATACCAAGCGCCAAGACCTTGCCCAGGGTGGATTACGCTCTCTCATCGTGAGCAACGACAGCCTCGTCCGACGCATGGCCGCCGTCTTGCAGACTGACTTGGCGCAGCCCGTCCCAAGTCAAGGAGGTCGGTGAGCGTGACCCTGCAGAGCCATGATCAATCGAAGAATGATTTGCTGACGCGAGCCTTCCAAGAGTTTGACCAGGCCGCCACCGTCCTCCAGCAATCCTACGATGCATTGACGACCCGGCTCCAGCAGATGGATCTCGAACTCGCGCAGACCAATGCCAGCCTCCGCGAGCATCTCCGTGAGACCGAGGAGATGCGTGCCCATGTGACTGCGGTGTTGGAATCGTTGGACACGGGTGTGATTGTCGCCGACTCTCAGGACCTGGTCGTGCGGTGTAATCACTCGACCGAACGGCTATTGGGCATCTCGCAAGCGCAGCTGCGAGGACGGCGGGCGGCCGATATCCTTCAGGAGATTCGGAAAGATCATGGTGAGTATCCCTTGATTCTTCCGAGCGGCATTGCCATTGCCCTGTCTCAGACCGACTTGACCGATGAAACGGGAACCTTGATCGGGAAGTTGGTCCTGATCCATGACGTGACGCGCATCCGCCAACTCGAAGATCGTCTTCAGCGGCGCAATCGATTGGAGGCGATGGGACAGATGGTCGGGTGCATCGCGCATGAGATCCGCAATCCCTTGGGAAGCGTCGAACTGTTCGCCTCGCTCCTGCGGAAGGATCTGCGCGACCAGCCCCATCTGAGGACCTACGCCGAACATATTTCCGTGGCGGTGCAATCGATGGACCGGCTGTTGTCCAACTTGCTGGTGTACACCAGACCCGACTGTTCCAAGGCGGGGTGGCAGGAGAGCGAACCGCTGATCCGAGATGTCTTGACCCTGGCGGCCCATGCGATGGCCCCGGCCTCGATCGAGGTCTGTTGTCGCGTGGATCCCCAGGTGCCACAGCTCTGGTGCGACGGCGCGAAGATGAAACAGGTGTTGCTCAACCTCGTGTTGAATGCCGTTCAGGCCATGCCCGAAGGCGGCCTCCTCACCATGGCCGTCACCGTCGTCCCTTCACAGGTCTCGGAGACCCCCGCCATTCATCTCACCGTCGGCGACACGGGCACCGGCATCCCGCCGGAACTGCACTCGCGGGTATTTGATCCCTTCTTTACGACCAAAGACCAGGGGACTGGTCTGGGCCTCGCCATCGTGCATGCATTGGTGGAAGCCCATCATGGGCGGATCGATGTCGAGAGCAGTCCGGGGCGCGGAACGTCTTTTGTCATCACGTTGCCACGAGGCCCTGTCCAGAACGCGTCCATGCCTGCGCGGACCGCCGCACTGGCCGGTCGATCGGTGACACTGTCGGATCTTAGCGCAACTGAAGAGGAGACGTACGAATGAGCGTGCAACAGGCCCTGCAGGGACCGTCAGTCACACCCGAGGATGCCCGTGTCGTGTTGATTGTCGATGATGAGCCGTCGATGCGGACGGCCTTGTCGGAAACCGTCCGGCGATTGGGCTATCAAGTCCGAGGCGCGATCGACGGAGCCGATGCGATCGAACAGGTCGAGCGTCTGAAGCCCTGGTTGGTGGTCACGGATTTGAAGATGCCACGGCTGAATGGGCTCGAACTGGTGAAGGCGATCAAGCAGAAGGCTCCCCACACGTTCATCATCCTCATGACCGCCTACGGCACGGTGGAGACCGCGGTGGAAGCGATGAAATATGGCGCCAACGACTATATCCTGAAGCCCTTTTCAACCGATTTGCTGGAGCGGGTCATTCTCAATCTGCAGGCGACCACGGCACCGGACGAACAGGACGGTCCTGCGACGTTGGAGGCCCGTGCGATCTTGACGCAGGACCCCGGCATGATCCGGCTGCTCACGACCCTGGAAGGCGTCGCGGCGAGCCAAGCCACCGTGTTGATCAGCGGCGAGAGCGGCACGGGCAAGGAGTTGTTGGCGCGCTACATCCACGCGCGGAGCCCGCGCGCCCATCGCCCCTTTGTAGCCTTGAATTGCGCCGCACTCCCGGACAGTCTCCTGGAGAGCGAGCTCTTCGGCCATGAGCGGGGCGCCTTTACCGGAGCTATTCAGAAAAAGCTGGGCAAATTTGAAATGGCCCATACCGGCACTCTGTTTCTGGATGAAATCAGCGAAATGAATTTGGGATTGCAGTCGAAATTGTTGCGCGTGCTGCAAGAGCGCGAAGTGGATCGTATCGGCGGCCGCGAACCGGTCCCCGTGAATATCCGGGTGATCGCCACGACCAATCGCTCGCTCTATCATGAAGTGACCCAGGGACGATTTCGTGAGGATCTGTTCTATCGATTGAATGTGTTTCCGGTCACCGTGCCTCCGCTCCGTGAACGGTCGGGTGATATCCCGCTCCTCGCCAGGCACTTTCTTCGTGCCTCGGCCCAGCGGAATGGTCTCACGATGCCGACATTGTCCGAGCGTGCCGTGGCGGATCTGCAATGCCGTCCCTGGAAGGGAAATGTCCGCGAACTGGAGAACGTGATGGAACGCGCCATCTTGGTGGCCGGCGGAGCGGCCGTGGATGTGGATCACCTGTTGCCGGGTGATGGCACGGTCCTGGTGCGGGAGGCTGAATCTGTCGAGGCGATTGTCCCGCCTTCAGCACACGGATCGTTGTGGGAAATGGAACGAGATCTCATCTTCAAGACCTTGGCGCGAGTGAAAGAAAACCGTACACATGCGGCCAAGGAGTTGGGAATCAGCATCCGAACCCTGCGGAACAAACTGCGGGAGTACCGAGACATGGGTTACCAGGTGGAAGCGGAAAAGTCCTGACGGAGGTCGCATGGCACTGGGCAGATTTTTCCCTAGGATGGTCATCCTTGCCGAGTGCTCTCGGGAGCCTCTCGACCCCGGAGACCCTGCGGACTCCGGATTGCCGCAAGGCGGGCGCGGTACACAGATTGCAGTTTCTGACCATGGATTGAATGACGCCCAGGAGTTCTCACGATGACTATTTTTGATAGGACCATGCAATTGCTTGAGCGCTCATTGGACCTGCGCGGAGCACGCCAACAGGTCATTGCGGCGAATATCGCCAACGAGGAAACGCCCAAATATCGCGCGACGGATTTGAACTTCGGCCAGGCCTTAGCCAATGCGCAGCGGGGCAAGCTTCCGATCACCTTGGTCTCCACCAACCAGAACCATATCGGTCCGAAAGGGACGGGGTATCAACAGGTGGTGGGCCGAATTGAAGAGGTTCCGGCAGGGGACATGCCTCTGGATTCCAATTCCGTCAATATCGAACTCGAAATGGCCAAGATGTCCGACAACGCCCAGCAGTACAACACCGCCGCAGCGATTATCAGCATGCGGTTCAGGCAGTTGATGACTGCGATCCGCGAGGGGCGGTAACAGCCAGGTCCTGAGAAGAAGCTGAGTCTTACAGCCATGAGGCTATAACAAAGAGGTGTGTGATGGATATGACGGATAGTCTTGCAGTGTCGGTCTCCGCGCTCGATGCCCACCGGCATCGATTGAATGTCATCGCCAGCAACCTCGCGAATGCCCAGTCCACCAAAACCAGCACCGGCGGGCCCTATCGGCGCCGGGATGTCGTCTTTCAGGCGACGCCGGTCACGTCGCCGTTTCAGCGGGCATTAAAGCACGTCGCGACAGGGCCCGGGCGTCATGCGTTGGATGGAGTGAAAGTCGCCCGTGTCATCGAAGATCAAAAGCCGGGGCAGACGGTGTACGACCCGCGGCATCCCGACGCAGACAAGAAGGGTTTCGTCACGATGCCGAATGTGAATGTCATGGAAGAAATGGTCAACATGATCGGCGCCTCTCGAGCCTATGAGGCCAACGTGCAGGCCATTAATGCGACCCGCACCATGTGGAATCGCGCGCTGGAGATCGGGAGGTAACCATGTCCGACCTTCGTATCGCGGGGGCGAATCTACCCAGTGCGATTGAAATCCCTGAGATTCATGCGCCCGGGCAGAGCAACGAGACCGGCGCGGCGAGCAATTTTATGGGGTCGCTCAAAGAAGCGATCAGCCATATCAATGACGCGCAAACCGGTGCCAGCCAAGCGGTTGACGCATTGGTCACGGGGCAGACCACCAACATCCATCAGACCATGGTGGCCTTGCAGCAGGCCGATGTGTCTTTCCAATTGATGATGCAGGTGCGGAATAAGTTGGTCTCGGCCTACGAAGAAATTCAGCGCATGCAGATTTAACGGCTCGTCGTCCGGTCACCGGCGGCGCGAATAAAGGATCCCTTATCGTATGTTTTCGAAATTCAGCCAGTTCACGATCAACCAGCGCTTCATCATTCTACTCGCGCTCGCCGGATCGGTTGCGGGGCTGGTGGCGGTGACGCTCTGGACTCAACAGCCGGACATGCAGGTGCTCTTTGCGAACCTGGCGGTTGATGATGCGTCCGGCATCATCGACAAGCTGAAGGATGCGAAGGTGCCCTATGAGACGACCAATGGGGGCACCACGATCTTGGTGCCCAATGCGCAAGTACACGACCTGCGCTTGGAAATGGCCGGTCAGGGTCTTCCGCACGGTGGCGGGGTGGGCTATGAAATTTTCGACCGGACGACGATGGGCATGTCCGACTTCGTGCAAAAATTGAATTATCGCCGCGCCTTGCAAGGCGAGTTGGCGCGCACGATCACGCAGATGCCGGAAGTAGAGCGGGCACGCGTGCACCTGGCGATTCCGGAACGACGGCTCTTTGCCACGGAGCAGGATCGCGCGCGCGCGTCCGTCGTGGTTTCGCTTCGCGCCAGTCAAACGTTGAGCAAGGCTCAAATTCAGGGCGTCGTGCATCTCGTGTCCAGCAGCGTCGAAGGCCTGCAGGCGCGCGATGTCACCGTTGTAGATGGCCATGGCAATCTGCTGTCAAATACATCCACCGATGAATCGGCCGGGCTCTCCGGCACGCAGATGGAATACCAGCGGACCTTGGAGAAGGATATCGAGACCCGCATTCAGTCGATGTTGGAGCGAATCGTCGGCGTCAATAAGGCCGTCGTTCGTGTCTCGAGCGTCCTGGATTTTCGAAAGATCGAAACGACGGAAGAACGGTACGACCCGAACGGGCAGGTGGTTCGGAGCGAACAACGGGGGCAAGAACGCTCCAGCGGTGTGAACGGCACATCCGGCGGCGTGCCCGGCGTCGAATCCAATGTGCCGGGAGGCACGGAGGCCGAGGGCGGCCAAACCAGCTCGAACAACAATCAGACGAAAAATGAAACGGTCAACTATGAAATCAGCCGAACGGTATCCCGTATCGTGGAACCGACCGGGACGATCAAGAAGCTGTCGGTCGCGGTCTTAGTGGACGGTACCTATGAGGGCGGGAAAGCTGGAGAGGCTGCAGCAGACCAGCCGAAGAAGTATGTGGCGCGTTCGGAAGAGGAAATGAAACGCATTGAAGACATCGTCAAGAAAGCCATGGGCTATTCGACCGAACGGCAGGATCAAGTGGAGGTCGTGAGCATTCAATTCGGACTCGGACCGGAGGAACCAGTCGGTGCAGCCATAGAGGCGACACCCGATTCGACCAAGGTCTGGATGCCGTACGTCCGCTATGCGGTGGGCGGCGTCTTGTTCTTCCTGATTCTGTTCATGGTGGTCCGACCGTTGATGGTGATGCTGGCTGAGTCGGCGCCGGCTTCGGCGGCGGGCGAGACACCGACCCTGCCGGCTTCGCTAGGACAGGTGGAAGCCGCCATCAGCGGCAAGCAACCCTCTCAGATTCTGGACATGGCGAAGAACAACCCCGCCAACACCGCCGTGGTCGTCAAACAGTGGTTGAAGAGTAACGCCTAACCGATCGCGATCATGAGCAAAGAACTCACGGGTGCACAGAAGGCCGCCATTCTGCTACGGGCGATCGGGGAAGAAGCTGCCGCAACCGTCATGAAAGCGCTCGACCCGAAGGACATTCGAAAGCTCGGGGCCTTCATGAAGGAAACGGCGAATATCACGAAACAAGAAGAAGAGAGCGTGATCGCCGAATTCGAGCAGGCGAGTTCATCCGGCGAGGTGCAATTCGAAGGTCGGGAGTTCATGGAATCCATCTTGAAAAAGGCCTTGGGTCCCGAGAAGGCCGCCCGAATGCTGGATTCGTTGAATACGAAAACCTATCCCGGCATTGATGCCCTGAAGTGGGTAGATCCCCGCACCGTAGCGCAGATTCTGAAAATCGAGCATCCTCAGACTATTGCGGTCTGCCTGGGACAAATGGAGGCTGAGCAAGCCAGCGCCGTCCTCGCCTTGCTGCCGGTGCACTTGCATGCAGATGTCTCACTGCGGCTGGCGACGATGCAAGAGGTGCAGCCCGACGTGCTCGCAGAATTGAGCGAGAGCCTGCAGGAAATCCTGGCGGCCTCGATGGGCATGTCCAGCATGACGGTGGGCGGAACCGAATTGATGGCCAACATTCTGACTCGAGTCGACAAGAATACCGAAGGCGCCATTATGGCCAAAATTACGGAACACGATCAGACGCTGGCCGAAAGCATCCGGGCGCTGATGTTCGTCTTCGACGATCTGGTGGAACTGGATTCCCGCGGGATGCAAGAGCTCATGAAGGAAATCAGCAAAGAAGACCTCCCCGTGGCTCTCCGCGGAGCGACGCCGGAAATGAAGGAGAAGTTTCTGGCCAACATGTCCAGCCGCGCGGCCGAGATGCTCAAAGAAGACATGGAAGCGCGAGGGCCGGTCAAGGTGTCTGACGTCGAAAAAGCGCAGCAGAACATTCTCAAAGTCTGTCGCAAGCTGGAGGAAGAAGGACGCATCGTGGTCGGGGGTGGCGGGGGCGAGGAGTTGATGTAGATGGGAACCGTCGCCTTGCGCGCACAGCCGGCTGTGTCGTCTCCCTCAACGTCCGACAAAGAACTTTCGCCTCGAGCCGTACTGATCGTGGATGACGAACCGGCGATCTGCCTCCTATTGGCCGAGATGCTGGGTTCCTCCGGCCATCCCGTCCTCACCGCAAGCTCCGCCGACGAGGCCCTGGCACAGCTACGCACGCACCCGATTGCGGTACTCATCGTCGATGTGCAGTTGGCCACCAGCGACGGAATTGCCTTCTTGGAAAAAGCATTGGAAGTCGATAGCCGTATCCTGAGTATCGTGATGACCGGACACGGTAACATCGAACTGGCGGTTCGCGCCATGAAAGCCGGGGCGGCGGATTTTTTGACGAAGCCGTTTCAGATCGACTTGGTGCGCCTGGCTGTCTCGCGCCTGCTGGAACTCTACCGCTTGCGGCAAGAAAATACCGTGCTCACACGCAGCTTGATTCGCTCCGGCAACATCCAGTTTCGTACCGTGCCGCTGGCCGATTTCAGTCGGGGCAACAGACTGTTCGGAACCGATGATGTCACAGAGTTTGAACGTGGGGTCGCGGAAGGGGAAAAACGCGTGACGGAGCGCGTCTCGTCGATGCGCCACAAAGAGCAGGCGCTTGTGGCTGCGCTCATGGCGCAATTGGAAGACACCTGGCGCGGGCTCCATGAGACAGTCGAAGAAGAGGTTGCCTCGCTGGCCTTTATGATTGCCCAAAAGGTGTTGCGCGATTTGGTCACCGAAACACGCGACGTGATCCTGTCGCAAGTACGCGCGGCGCTCGCGCACCTCCATGAAAGCGGGCTCGTGCGGATCCGGGTGCATCCCTCGGATCTCCCGGCGCTGGAGTCATCCCGAAGCGCGTTGAGCCAGACGCCTCACGGACTGTTGAGCCTGAAGTTCGAAACCGATCCGAGCATCAGCCCTGGGGGGTGCCTGGTGCACGCATCAAGCTTGCTGATTGATGCGACATTGGACACGCAGCTCCTGCGCCTGGGCGAAGCCTTGCGAAAGCGAGAGACCGGTGAAGCTTAGCGACCGTCTTGAACAGGTCGAACCGCTGTCCGTCACGGGCCGTGTTGCCCAAGCGGTCGGCATCGTGATTGAAGCCTCCGGGCCCTTCACCTCGGTCGGAGAGGTCTGCGAGATTACCCGCGAGGGAGGCCACGGCGCCGTGATGGCAGAGGTGGTCGGCTTTCGTGAAGATCGTGTCTTGCTGATGCCGCTCGGGGAAATGCAGGGTATCGGGCCGGGGAGCCGTGTCGTGATGAAAGGACACGTCGCATCCGTGCCGGTCGGACCGCAGATGCTCGGCCGAATTTTTGACGGTTTGGGTCATCCGCTGGATGGGTTGCCGCCGGTGCGCGCCGAGGTGCGCGTCCCGCTGTATGCCGCGCCCCTCAACCCCTTGCATCGCGCCAGGATTACGCAGCCCGTCGACCTGGGCATCCGAGCGATCAATGCTCTCCTGACTTGTGGTCAGGGCCAGAAGATCGGTGTGTTTGCCGGGTCCGGCGTGGGGAAAAGCGTCCTCTTGGGCATGATCAGTCGGTACACGCAGGCGGATGTCAGGGTCATTGCCCTCGTCGGCGAGCGAGGACGCGAAGTGAAAGAGTTTCTGGAGCGCGACCTCACACCGGAAGCCCGAGCCCGATCGGTCGTGGTTGTGGCGACCTCGGATCAACCGCCATTGGTGCGCATACGGGGTGCGTTAGTGGCGACTGCCATTGCGGAGTATTTCCGCGACTGTGGCAAACATGTGCTGTTGATGATGGACTCGCTTTCCAGATTGGCCTACAGCCAGCGGGAAGTCGGATTGGCCATCGGTGAACCTCCGACCACCAAAGGATACACGCCGTCCGTCTTCGCGGTGCTGCCGAAGCTGTTGGAACGAGTCGGACCGGCTCAGAGCGGGGGCAGCATCACCGGACTGTACACCGTGTTGGTTGACGGCGACGATCTCAATGACCCGGTAGCCGATGCCGTGCGGTCCATTCTTGACGGACATATCGTGTTATCCCGTGAACTCGCCGCGCGAAATCACTTCCCCGCGATCGACATTCTCCAGAGTACCAGCCGGGTCATGCGGGATATCGTCACGCCGGCGCACTACGCCGCAGCACGATTGGTGCTCGAACGTACGGCGCTGTATCGCCGCTCGGAAGATCTGATCACGCTGGGCGCCTACAAGCCTGGCACGAGCAAGGAGCTTGATAAAGCAGTCGCGGCTCACGAGGGCATTACAGGATTCTTGCGGCAGGAGATTCAGCAGCCGGTCGGCTTCGCCCAATCCCTCGATGCATTGCTGGCGCTCGCTGGGAAAATTCAATGAACGTCACGGTGCTTCGTACCTATGCATTACAACTCGAAGAGGTCGCCAAACTCGAACTGGCGGAACTCTCACGAGCTTTGCAGCACACCGTCGAACGGATGGGGATGTTGGAGTCACAGGCGCGCGCGGATGCCGACCGGTATCTTGTCCATATGCAACAGGGGAGCACTGTCACTCAGGTGTACGCCCAGCTCGATGCGATGGACCAGGCCATTGCCGCTCGCAAAGGGATGGAACGGGCTCATGCCGCACTGCAGTTGCAATGGGCTACCAAGCGAGACGAATTGCTCGAGGCGATGCAATATCGAAAGAAGCTGGATCTTCTCGGCGCGCGGGCTGTCCAGGAACAGCGCCGTCGCCGGGACAAGCAGGATCAACAGTTGCTCGATGAGCGGGCTTGGCGGCGGAGTCCCTTGAGGATGAGAGAACGGGCATGATCGCGACCAAATTGTCCACCATGGCCGATGGTCGAGTGGATCGCATCTACCGAATGCTCCGGTTGGCCGTCAGCCTGGCGCTGGCGGGTGTCGTCTGCACGGCGACCCCTGGTTCTGCCGGGGATGCGGCTCAGGATCCTGCCGTCACGGAGGAAGAGACGCAACCAGCCGGCACGAAAAGCGACGTCCAGGGGCCTGCCACCAGCACACCACGTGAAATCTTCCAGATGTTGGAACAGCGTAAGCGTTTCCTGGATAAGCGCGAAGCGGCGTTGCGCGGGGCCGATACGCACCTCCTGGAACTGAAGGCGGCATTGGAGCAGATCGTCACCCGCCACGAAAAGATGATTGAGGCGGAAAAGAAACGCTATCAGGCGGCAGCACTGGCCAAGGCAGGGAGCGAAGCAAAGGATCCAAGCAATGCCGGCGGCGCGCGCAACGTCAATCAAGCGCAGCTTGCAAAAATCTATGAAGCGATGCCGCCCGAAGAAGCCGCGGCGCGCCTGGAACGGATGCCGGAACGCAAAGCACTGGAAGTGCTGCGGCTCCTCAAGGGGAAATCCGCCGGCTCCATTCTCGCTGAAGTCAAACCTGATCGCGCGGCCCGTTTAACCGAACAACTGCTGACGACTCCTTAGCCATCCCCAGTGGTCAGCTCGTGATCCGGCAGGTTTTGCCGTCACCTCCTGCAGAAACTTCCTTCGCTCTGTTCCTCCTCGGAACCACCTTCACGAAAATCGTGCGTCATACGGAGTTTTCATGCGGAGGTCCAATGGCACGGCCTTTGTAAAGGTGTTCCCTGGTTACTCACAGGACCAGGAGCACACAGGGACACCAATGGAAACCGATATGCAGCCTCTTCTCGATGGACTCCCGAGTTCGAGGAGTCACGCTCCCTCGGACATGCGAGACCGCAACGCAGGACTCCCGCCTAGCTCGTCCTCTAACCGCTTTGATACCGTGCTTGGAACGGCAGAGGCTCGCCGAACCGGCACAGGGAAGGAATCGATACATGCGCGCCCCAGGCCCGTCTCGCACCCTCGCGCGTCAACGCATTCCACGTCGAATTCACAGACCGACAAGCCGGCGCGGACTGCTCCTACTGCGGGTCAAGAACGCCCTGCCACCCAGAGTGAACGGACGCGATCGCAGACTGCAGAAGACTCCGACAACGGACAGGACGACCAGACTGCCGAGACTCACGACAAAGCAAAGCAGGCAGCAGCCTTGTCGCCGGACATGCTGCTTGCCGCCGGGATGTCTCCTCAGGCCCTGACAGGAGAACAGATGGCAGCGCAAGCAGGTCCTCCATCCGATCAACCGGCGAGTGTTGCTGAAGATACGGTCGGGGAGGTGCAATCAGCAAACGCTATGGGACTGTCTTCTCCTGACCCACAGAGCGAGGCTACTACGCAGGGCTCGTCCACGCCTGCTCCTGGTCAGACGCCTGGGCAAGTGTCGGCCGATGCGACGGCGAATGGCGTCGCAGACCGCTCTGCAGGACCGAACAAGGCCTCCGATACTCCCATCGCGGAGGGCGTGAAAATCGATGCGGCGCTGTTGTCACAGGTTCAGAATCAGGATGCGCCACTTGAAACCCTGACGGGTCTGAACGATGGGTCGACCAAAGGAGTCCAATTAGAGCCAGACAAAGGAACGTTAGCGGCCACGGTGATCAGCAGGCACATGACAGTGAAACCAACGTCAGAAACCGATGCTGCTGATCACGCCGACCTTCAGCCCATGTTCGACTCTGTCATGCGGGCGAGCGATGTCTCTGCGGGCCAGGGTGCATCGAGTGCCGAACAGTTTGTGGAGCAGGATTACCAATCATCCTCAGATTCACGAGGTGGACCTGATCACCCCAAGTCGAACCTTCTGTCCCCCGACGACCACACCCTTCGACCGCAGTTTCTGGGTCAGGCGAGCGGTATAAGTCCATCCGCTCCCTCTTCCAACGACAGCCGCGTAGGGCGAAGCGAGACCGGACAGGCCACCATTGTCCATGCATCCGAATCTGAACGGATCAGCGAGCTTCGAGGGGCATATCCTTCTGCGCAGACTGTCACGCTGGACTTGGATCCGTTGGATATGGGGCCATTGCGGCTACGCATCATGATGACGGATCAAACCGTCCACGCGCATATTCGGACCGAACATGGCGAGCTGGGGCAGGGCCTGTTGCAACAGGGCCAATCACTGGAAGCGTCGCTCCGGACAACGGGCCTGGAAATGGGGATGCTCCGGGTGACGGTGGATCAACAACAGCAAGGACGAGGCGATAACGCCTGGGCGTTTCAGCAACCACAGGGTCGAGCGGGGCTTGCATCCGGTCTCCCTTCGGCGCCGGGAGAAGAGGAGCTGGCTTCGCCGGTGGGCCACGGCTATCACAACAATGGACATGTCAGTTTTTTCGCCTGATCGGAGGACCTATGGATTTCAGCAATATGATCACCCAAACGACGGCAACGGAATCATCGAGCACGCAGACAGTCAATGGTCAGAAGATACTGGGCCAACAGGACTTTTTGAAGATGCTCCTGACGCAGCTTCAAAATCAGGATCCGTTGAAACCAGTCGACGACAAAGAATTCATTGCACAGACAGCACAGTTCTCTCAGCTGGACCAAATGTCGAAGCTGGTGTCCTTGATGGAGAAGAGCGTGTCACTTCAGGAGGCGGCCCAGAGCAAAGACGCCGCGGCCACGAAGTCATAAGCATAGGTCAGCTCACGAGTCGGCCTGGAGCATAGTCCCGCGTTCACGAGTATCGGCAACAAGGAGGATTGAAGCATGGGTATTCTCACATCGATGTTCACCGCAGTGACCGGCTTAAGTTCCTACGGCAATGCCATGGGCGTCATCGGCAATAACATCGCCAACATTGGAACCGCGGGGTTTAAGTCCAGCCGAGCGACATTCGCGGACCTGATTTCATCCAGTGCGTCGGGTGCAAGCGGCGGCGGTCAAGTCGGCCTCGGGGTCTACATGAACGATGTCCAGACCAACTTTACGCAGGGGTCGATGACCACCACGGGAAATACGTTCGATCTGGCCATCGACGGAAACGGATTCTATCTCTTGCAGAACAGTTCCGGCGCAAACTTCTATTCTCGAGCCGGCCAGTTCAAGGTCGACAATCTCGGGCAGGTCGTCGATTCCAGTGGCGCCTTGCTTCAAGGGTACCAAGCGGATACCAACGGCAACATCACCAGTACGGTCGGGGGCATCACGTTATCGTCGAGTGCTGTGGCCCCACAGACCACGACCACGGCAACGATTCTCGGCAATCTGAATTCCAGCGCCACCGCTCCCACCGCTGCCTTCAGCACAACCGATACCACCTCGTACAACTTTTCGACGGGTGTGACCTTCTATGACTCTTTGGGAAACTCTCACCAGCTGCAGCTCTATTTCCGCAAGACCGCTGCGAATGCCTGGGGGGTCTACTCGCAAGTCGACGGCGGAGCGGCGGTGGCTCAAACCAATATGACGTTCAGCGCCAGTGGCGCGGTGACGGCCGGTGGAACACAGACGATCAGCGCGGTGTTGACGACTGGTGCCACGACACCCCAGACGGTGACGGTAAGTCTGGCCGGACTGACGCAATTCGGCTCCGCCTCCGGTGTCATCAGTCAAACGCAGAACGGATTCGCTTCAGGAACCCTCGATAAAATCAGCGTGGATAAACAGGGGCAGGTGGTGGCGCAGTTCACCAATGGGCAGACCAAGGCCCTGGCCCAAATCGTCCTCAACCGTTTTACAAATCCCGATGGGCTGATCAGCGCCGGCGAGAATCACTTCACTGAAACCGTTGAGTCCGGTGCGGCATTGGCCGGGGCACCAACGGTGAATGGAATGGGGCAAATTCTGTCGGGAACCGTGGAGCAGTCCAACGTGGATCTCGGCAAGGAATTCGTGGATATGATCATTACGCAGCGCGCGTTCCAGGCCAATTCGCGCGCGATCACCACCAGCGACGAGATGTTGCAGGAGCTCGTCAATCTCAAGCGATAACCGATGTGGGTTCTGGCGCGCCTCGCACGAGCGCGCGCCAGGTCCCAGGTCGGCAATTTCTACCTAGTCCTCTTCACGTCACATAAACCCCCGCATCCTCCATACGCTCGTCAACATTCTGTCGGCTCGCGCGAGTGCTGCGTCACCCTGCTGACAAGGTCTCAGGCCGGCAGAGTTGCCTTGCGAGGCCTCAATGCTGCTTGACCTGAAATCATTGCGTTTCCTCATGATCTGTCGAGGTGAGCGAGGGGTTCGGGGGACCCCGGTTGGCTGTCGCGTGGCATATGCATTGCACCACTGACGGGCTCGGCAACCACTCTCCGCAGGAGGTTTGTATGGCAGAAGCAGCTGAAGAGAAGGCCCCCGCGGCGCCCGTGGGGATTCCCATGAAGATGGTCATCATCCTCATCGCGGGGACGCTGGTCCTCGGATTGGGTGGGGCGTTTGCGATGTTTAAAATGATGTCCGGATCGTCCGGTGAGAAACCCGCCGCTGAAGGCGCGGCGGAAAAACCGGCCACTCACGGGGAGGCTGAATCCAAAGGTGGCGGGCACGCCGGAGGAGGCGAGACGGGTGCGATTGCCGACCTGGATCCTTTCATCGTCAATCTCGCTGATTCGCCGGAAGTGCGGTATCTGAAGGTCACGATGAAGTTGGAATTGACCAACGCGTCTGCCGCCGAAGAGATTACGGCCCGTACTCCACAAATTCGCGACGCGATTCTGGTCTTGCTGACCAGCCTGGATTCCGTGACCGCCCGATCTCCGCAGGGGAAACACAAGCTGCGCGAGGACGTGACGCAGCGTATTAACGGCTTGCTCCCCAAGAAATCGGTCAAGACGGCGTATTTCACGGACTTTGTGATTCAGTAGCGGATCGGCACTGATCGAGGACGTCATGGACAAGATACTGTCGCAAGAAGAAATCGATGCCTTGATGGGCGGGGTCATGTCGGGCGACGTCGACACGGATCCGAAAGAGGCCGAGGATGCGAGCGGAATTAAGCCCTATAGTCTGACCCACCAGGAACGCATCATCCGCGGGCGCATGCCCACGATGGAGATGATCAACGATCGCTTCACGCGCCAGCAGTCCATCTCCTGGAGCGGTCTCTTGCGGGAGAAAATCGAATTCAGCATCGTCAGCACCCAGATCATCAAGTTCGGTGACTTCATCCAGAAAGTACCGGTCCCTTCATCGTTCAACCTGTTCATGATGGAACCCTTGCGCGGCAACGGTCTGTACATCATGGATGCGATGTTGGTGTATCTCATCGTGGACTTCTTCTTCGGAGGGAAGGTGCAAACGCACGTGAAGCCGGAGGGGAGAGAGTTCACCCCGATTCAAGTTCGGTTGGTCAAAAAGCTCGTCCAACAGGCGCTCCTCGATCTGGAGAAGGCCTGGCAAGCGGTCATGCTCATGAAGATCAGCTATTGCCGGTCTGAGAGCAACCCGCAATTTGCCATGGTCGTCACCGCCTCGGAGATCGTCGTGGTGGTGACCTTGCAGGTCCACCTGGGGGATATCTCCCGCGAGATGTTCATCGCCTACCCCTATTCCATGCTGGAACCGATCAAGGAAAAACTCTACTCCGGCCTGTTTGCGGACAATGTGGAACAGGACAGCAGCTGGGGAAGCCGCTTCAAAGATTCGCTCCAGGAGTGTGACGTGGCCCTGTCGGTGCAATTAGGGACGGCGCGCATCAACGTGCAGGACTTGCTGAACTTCAACCCCGGCGATGTCTTGATGCTTGACCAGCACCCCGGCGACCCCATGCTCTGTCTGGTCGAAGGCGACCCAAAATTTCAAGGGCAGCCGGGTGTGTTCAAAGGGAATCATGCCTGTCGTGTCACCAAAGTATTGATCTAGTTCCCGCCGGGATAAAAGGAGATCTGCACATGGCCAACGGCGACACAACCGTACAGTCTGGTCATTCCAACGCCGACACCGGCGAGGCGAGCCCGCAGCCGACGTCGTTTCCACCGGTCGACAACCAGGGCGCGGTGCCGGCCAACAAGAATATCGAATTCGTCCTCGATATTCCGCTGCAAGTGACCGTGCAGATCGGTTCGACGCGCATGTTGATTCGAGAGTTGCTCCAGCTGGGGCAAGGCTCCGTCATCGAACTCAACAAGCTCGCGGGAGAACCAATGGAAGTGCTGGTCAACAATAAGTTGGTCGCCCGCGGCGAAGTCGTGGTGGTGAACGAAAAATTTGGGATTCGTCTCACGGATGTGGTGAGCCCAAACCAGCGGATTCAGCAGCTCGGGTAGCCATCAACGACAATGCGGCGAGAAGGCCGCTGTGTCGACGAGAGGAATGCACGGTCGCACATGGAAATTTGGGAAAGTGTCGTTCGTATGGTGTCGGCGCTCGGGGTTGTCCTGGCGTTGATCCTGGGTCTTCTGGCGGTGGCGCGCTCCGCCATCGGCCGTCGGTTTCTTCCGGTGAGCGGGGCGCCGGTGGTGAAGATTCTCGCAAGTAGTCCTCTGGGGTCACGAAAGCAGGTCATGCTGGTGGCCGTTGCGGGAGAAGTGTTGATCCTGGGCACCACCGCCACCGATCTGGTGCCCCTCGGGAAAATCACCGACCCTGAACAATTGAAACTCCTCTTGGCGGATACGTCCTCCGCGCGGCCATCACCGGCTTCCGACGATGGCCGTTCAGCTCACATGCAGGAGGCCCATCGTGTGTCCTGCTAGCCTCATGCGCCCAGGCCGATGGTCGTGGTCGGCTCGCCGCACGATGCGGTGGACCGGGGCCTGCATCGGTCTGATTGTGCTCGGCAGTCTTTTTACCGCCTCTTCCGTCCATGCCGAAGGGCCCTCTCTCACGCTCGATCTCGGACAGGGTGGGCCAAAACAGACGGCTGTGGTTCTGCAGATTCTCGCGCTCTTGACTGTCCTCTCATTGGCACCGGCCATGTTCATCATGGTGACCTCCTTTACGCGAATGGTCATCGTCTTGTCGTTTCTCCGGCAAGCCCTGGGCACGCAGCAGGTGCCTCCCAACCAGGTGCTCATCAGCCTGGCGCTGTTTCTCACCATGTTCGTCATGGCTCCGGTGGGGCAAGCGGTCTACAAGGACGCCTTACAACCACTCCTCGCCGAGCAAATCGGGTACGACGAAGCCTGGAATCGAGGCATCCAGCCGATTCGTGCCTTCATGCTCAAGCAAATGCGCGATAAAGATCTCGAACTGTTCCTCGAATTGTCCCATTCCCCAAAGGCCACCCAGGTGGAGCAGGTTCCGACGCACGTCATCATTCCCGCGTTTGTCCTGAGCGAGCTGCGTATCTCGTTTCAGATCGGGTTTCTGCTCTACATCCCGTTTCTCATCGTGGATATGGTGGTCGCGAGCGTGTTGATGTCCATGGGCATGATGCTGCTGCCACCCGTCATGATTTCGCTTCCGTTCAAACTGATTCTGTTCGTCCTCGCAGACGGCTGGTACCTGGTCGTCGGATCCATGGTCAAGAGCTTCCAATAGGAGCCGCGCGCATGACGATCGAAACCGTGACGGAAATCGGCCGCCAAGCCATCGAAACCGCCATGCTGGTCTCCGCGCCCATATTGGGCCTGAGCCTGATCGTCGGCCTGCTGGTCAGTACCTTTCAGGCCATGACGCAGATCAACGAAGCGACGTTGACGTTTGTGCCGAAAGTATTGGCGGTGTTTGCGGCCACGCTCCTGTTTCTTCCCTGGATGATGGGAGTCCTGATCGCCTTTATGACCCATATCATCACGAGTATTCCCACGCTGATTCATTCGTAGAGCATCGGACCAACCATGAACGCCGCACAAACCCTGCATCTTGCGCTTCCGCAATTTCAATCGTTTTCCATCTTATTGGTGCGGATTGCGGGCATTATCAGTGTGTTTCCGATCCTCAATACCCGCACCATTCCAACACCGGTCAAGGCCGGCCTCGTGACGATGCTGGGCCTGGTGCTCGCCCCCATCATTCAGTTACCCAGCCTCCCCACAGATCCGGTCACGGTCGTGGCCGGGATCGGAGGTGAATTTTTGATCGGGTTGACCATCGGACTGGCCGTGCGGCTCCTATTTTCGGGATTCCAGATTGCTGGCGATTTGATCGGCACTCAGATGGGCTTCAGCGCCATTCAATTACTCGACCCGATGAGCCATCAAAACGCCCCGATCATCGCGCAATTCCAACTGACGCTTGGGTCCTTGGTCTTTCTGTCTCTCAACGCGCATTTGCTGGTCGTTCACGCCATCGGGATGAGCTATGAGTTTGTGCCGCCGTTCGGCGCCAGGTTGTCGGAAAGCATCGCGAGGGACATCATTCAGTTGGCCCAGAACATGCTCGCTGTCGCACTCAAGCTCGCGGCGCCGATGTTTGCCACCCTGCTGATCGTCAATACCATCCTGGCGATTCTCGGGCGTACCGTGCCGCAGATGAACATCTTCGTGCTGAGCTTTCCGATCACCATCGGAGCGGGATTGGTCGCCATGAGCCTGGCGATGCCCTTCACCCTCTCGCTCTTTGAGAAAGAATTCATGACGCTGGCGGAGACCATTCTTGCACTGCTGAAGGCGTTAGGCCATGGCTGACAGCGCACAGAACCGTACAGAACAGGCGACACCGAAACGCAAGGCGGATGCGCGCGGCAAAGGCCAGATCGCGCTCAGCCGTGACGCCGTCATGGCAGTCGGATTACTGGGGTCCCTAGGAACTCTCTATTGGATGACGCCGATCATTCTGGAACAGCTGCGCGGGACCCTCCAGATGTGGCTCACGAAATCCATGGAGGAGACCGCTCATCGTGCCCTCAGCCTCGATCATTTGCATTTGCTGCTCAGACAAATCGGGCTGGATGTGTTCGTGGTGCTTGCACCGGTGGTCGGAGGAATCGCCGTCATCGGCGTGGGAGCGAACCTGATGCAAACCGGCTTCCTCTGGAGGCGGGATGGGCTGGAATGGGACTTCTCGCGCATTAGTCCGATGGGCGGATTCTCGCGGCTGTTCTCCATCCGTACGTTCAGCGAGTTGGTGAAATCCTGGCTGAAGATTCTGGCGATCGGAGGCACGGGGTATCTGGCCATCAAAGACGATCTGGTCCAGTTCTCGCCCCTGACGCAATTCGGCATGGAGACGCTCTTACCTACGGTGGGGTGGGCCACCTTCGAGACTGCACTCATGATGGGCGGTGCATTGCTACTCATCGGCGCCATCGACTATGGGTACCAGCGCTTCGAATGGGAGCGCGGGCTGCGGATGTCGCGCGACGAAATCAAAGAGGAGAGTCGTGCAGCCGAGGGCGATCCGGGACTCCGGGCGAAAATCCGCAGCACCCAGAAAGAGATGGCCCGCAAGCGCATGATGGCCGCCGTCCCCAAGGCGGATGTGATTGTGACCAATCCGACCCATCTGGCCATCGCGCTTCGGTACGACTCGAAAGCCATGGGTGCGCCGGTCGTCGTCGCAAAGGGCGCTGGCTTCGTGGCCGAGAAGATCAGGGAAATCGGTCGTCAACATGGTGTCATGATCGTCGAAAACAAACTGGTGGCGCGAACCCTCTTCAAGTTAGTCGAGGTGGGTCGAGAGGTCCCCGAGGATCTCTACCGCGCGGTGGCAGAAATTCTCGCGTTTGTGTATCGCGTACGCGGCAAGTTACCGCCGGCGTGATACGGATGCTCATGGGGCGACGATGACCAACGAGACCACATCGGTTCCCACCACGTCACTGGTGAAACACCCCGACATTCTCATGTCTGTGGGCGTGGTGGGCATTCTGATGGTGATGTTGGTTCCCTTGCCTCGTTTTTTCCTGGATCTCCTGCTGAGCTTCAACATCACGCTGTCCATCATCATCCTGCTGGTTGGGATGCAGGTCCGTCGCCCGCTGGAATTCTCTGTCTTCCCATCGATCCTTCTGATGGTCACTCTGCTGCGCCTGGCCCTCAACATCGCGTCCACCAGACTCATTCTCCTGCACGGCAACGAAGGAGTGGCGGCTGCGGGCGAGGTCATCAGGGCATTCGGAAATTTCGTCGTCGGCGGGAACTACACCGTCGGACTTGTGGTGTTCACGATTTTGGTCATCATCAACTTCGTGGTCATCACCAAAGGCGCCGGCCGGGTCGCGGAAGTAGCAGCTCGCTTTACATTGGATGCCATGCCCGGCAAACAAATGAGCATCGATGCCGATTTGAATGCCGGCTTAATCAATGACAAAGAAGCCCGCCTTCGACGGAAGGAAATTGCGCAAGAAGCGGATTTCTATGGGGCGATGGACGGTGCCAGCAAATTTGTGCGTGGCGATGCCATAGCGGCAGTCGTCATCACGCTTGTAAATATTCTGGGCGGTTTGACTATCGGGGTGCTGCAGCAGGGCATGACCCTGTCGGCGGCGGCGCAAACCTACACGTTGCTGACGGTCGGTGAAGGGTTGGTGGCGCAGGTCCCGGCTCTGATCGTTTCGACTGCAGCCGGTATCGTCATCACTCGGGCCGCCTCCGAAGTCAATTTGGGATTTGAAATCACTCGGCAAATGCTGATCTCTCCGAAAGCGGTCGGTACCGCATCGGGAATCCTGCTCGCGCTGGGCCTGGTACCGGGACTTCCCCATCTGGCATTCCTGGCTCTGGGCGGTATGACTGCCTGGATGGCCTATCAAATCAATGAACAGCAGAAAGCGGCCGAAGCAGCTCCCGCGCAGACCTCTCCGCAGGTCAAGGCAGAAGACGCCGGCACCCAAGTGGTCCCGCTTGATCTCATGGAAGTGCAGGTGGGGTATGGCCTCATCAGTTTGGTCGATGGAGGGCAGGGCGGCGCGTTGCTGGATCGTATTAAAGGACTGCGCCGTCAGTTCGCCGAGCAGATGGGGTTTGTCCTGCCACCGATCCACATTCGAGACAATCTTCAGCTCCGTCCGAACGAATATGCAGCGCTCCTCAAAGGCGTTGAACTGGCCAAATCGGAAGTGATGCCGGCGCATGTGCTGGCGATCGATCCCGGCACGGCTCAGCGCGGGGTCATTCACGGCCTCCCCACCAAAGAACCAGCGTTCGGCCTTCCGGCTATGTGGGTACCGGAGCAGGCGCGTGAACAGGCACAGATGGCGGGGTATACCGTCGTGGATCCCGGATCCGCCATCGCGACCCATCTGTCGGAGCTCATCAAACGGCACGCTCATGAACTCTTGGGGCGGCAAGAAGTGCAGGGGCTGCTTGATCAGCTGGGCAAAAATCATCCCAAACTGGTCGAAGAAGTCATTCCTAATCTGATTCCGTTAGGGACCCTGGTCCGTGTCCTGTCACATCTCTTACGTGAAGGCGTCCCGATTCGTGACCTGCGCAGTATTCTTGAGACCATTGCCGACCATGCGGCCACCACCAAAGATCCGGATATCCTGACGGAAGTCGCGCGGCAAGCGCTTGGGCGGACCATTACCAAGCAATACCTCGCGCCGGATGGCTCGCTGCCGATTATCGGCCTTGATCCACGGCTGGATCGGACTCTTGCGGATCAGGCGAATGCGACTCCGCAGGGGAATCAGTGGGTTCCCGATCCCCTGGTGGCACAGAAACTGCTCACTGCGTTGAAGCAGGCGGCGGAACGGATGGTCGGGCGCGGACATCAGCCGGTGATTCTGTGCTCGCCCTCACTGCGGCGGCATCTCCGAAAACTTACGGACCGTATTCTGCATTCCGTCCCGATTCTGGGTCTGAACGAGGTGGAAAGCGTGGTCCGATTGCAGGCGATGGAAACCGTGCGGCTCGACCTCGAAGTCGGTGAGACCAGGAGCTTGGCATGAAGGTACGCACGTTCCACGTGAAGTCGATGCACGAAGCCATTCAGTCGATCAAGAACACCCTTGGTCCCGATGCGGTGATCCTCTCCACGAAGCGCGTGCGATCGTGGGACAACGGCTTCGGTCTGTTGGGCGGTTCGGTCCTTGAAGTCATGGCGGCTATTGAAGATGACGCAGCCGTACCGGCCCCGGCCCCACTGCTCGGTGAGGCAGACCTTCCGCACGCATCAGACTCGCATGCGCCCTCGCTGCCGGCGGAGGAGTCGCGCTTTCAAAAAACGTTACAGGGGGCGATGGACACGTCCGGCGAGCGACCGCGAACGAATGCTCGTCCAGGGAATTCTCGCCCAGCCCTGGTCCGTGCCGGCGACGTTCGCACGACGCCGGTGATTTCACGCGGCAGAGGAGAAAGTACCGGGGCCATCCACTCCTTCCAGCGCGTGTATGAAGACCTGCTGGCGCAGGGGGTGGAACATGCCACGGCGGAAGGTTGTCTGCGAGAGTTACAAGAGACGCTGGTGGAACCAGGCTCTTCGCAGCGCCATTCCTCCTTGCAGTTGCTACGGACGGTGCTCTTGGCTCGAGTCACCACGGCCGGCCCGTTGTTGAGTACGGCGGGGGAACAGAAGATTGCGCTGTTTATCGGTCCGAGCGGGGTCGGCAAGACCTCAACCATTGCCAAGTTGGCGACGCAGTACGGCATCGTCGAACAGCGGAGTATCGCGCTGATTACGATGGATACCTATCGACCTGCGGCCGTGGAACACCTTCGATTGTACGCGGAGGTGTTGGGCATCGAGCTCGCTGTGGCGAGTTCTTGCGAAGAGGCCCGTGCGGCGATTGATCAGGCCCGCGAAGCCGAGCTGATTCTGATCGATACGGCAGGGTTCAACCCCTATGAACCCATCGCTTCTCAACGGTGGAGGGGGTTACTGAACGGACCCTATCCGATGGAAGTACATCTCGTCCTTGCCGCAGGCACCAGAGTGCCGGATCTCGTGGTCAGCACCAGCCAATGTGTGGACGTGCCTGCGTTGCGGTTGTTGTTTACCAAGCTGGATGAGACGACAGGGTACGGCGGCATCTTTGAAGCTACGCATCGAACGGGGGTGCCGCTGTCCTACTGGGGGACCGGTCAACGCGTGCCGGATGACCTGGTGCAAGCGCAGGTCGATCGTTTGGGCGACCTGCTTCTAGGAGGGCAGGTCAGAACGGCGGTGCTAGGCTCGAATCAGTCATGGGATCGGCAGGCAGCGCAAGCCATCGTGCCCGGGATCAAGACGCACTCGCGATAGGTCGCGGTTGAACAAGAGGGGAGAGACCATAACGATGCAACCAGGAATTCTGGACCCACAGGCGAAAAAGCCCGATGACAGCATCATGGCCTCCCGAACACAGGTCATTACCGTCACGAGCGGGAAGGGGGGGGTCGGGAAAACCAATGTGGTGGCGAATACGGCCATTGCTTTGGCTCAAACCGGAAAACGCGTGCTCGTGCTCGATGCCGATCTTGGATTGGGTAATATCGATATTCTTCTGGGCTTGACGCCGAAATACACGCTGGAGCATGTGCTCGCCAAGGAGTGCCGTCTCGAAGACATTGCGCTGACGGGGCCCAATGGGATTGTGGTGCTCCCGGCGAGTACCGGCATTTCGCAACTGACCATCTTAACGGAAACCCAACAGCTGATTCTGCAGGAGGAGCTGGAACGGTTGGCCTCCACGATGGATGTCTTGTTGATCGATACGGGAGCAGGCATTTCGTCGACCGTTACCTATTTTGCGGCGGCAGCTCAATCGATCGTCATTGTCGTGTCCCCGGAACCCACCTCCCTGACGGACGCGTATGCCTTGATGAAGGTCTTACTGCGTCAGTACCGAGAGCGACGGTTTCATGTGCTGGTCAATATGGTGAAGTCGCCGAAAGACGCCGCGCGTGTCTATCGGAAGCTGGAACTGGCGGTGAGTCGCTTTCTCCATATTTCGCTGGATTACCTGGGAGCGATTCCGCTGGACGACTATGTGCCCCTGGCCGTGACCCAGCAGCGGGCCGTGATCGATCTCTTTCCCAATGCGCCGGCCAGCCGGGCGTTTCGAGAGCTCACTGACGCGGTGGCACAGTTGACCCCACCGGCACTCCCCAAAGGCACAGTGCAGTTCCTCTGGCAGCAACTCTTACGGACGCACTGACTGAAAGGATTGTAGGCGTATTATGGATGTTCACAAAATGCCTGCCGTCGGAAACGCTCCCCGTAGGGTGATTGCGGACGCGGATCGCGAACGGGTGATTCAGGAATTCACCCACGTCGTGAAGTCCATGGCCCATCGGTTGGCCTTTCGCCTGCCGGCATACATGGATGCTGAGGACTTGATGTCCGTCGGAATTATGGGCCTCATGGACGCGATGGATAAATACGACCCGACGCGCGAAGCCAAGTTTAAAACCTACGCGGAGTTCCGTATCCGAGGCGCCATGCTTGATGAAATCCGATCGATGGATTGGATTCCACGCTCGGTCCACGAACGGATCACGCTCCTTCAGAAGACCTATTCCGAGCTGTTGCATCGATTGGGCCGACCGCCGACGGACCAGGAAGTGGGCGGGGAACTCAAGATGTCGGCGGAAGAACTGGATGAATTTTTGACCCGCTCGCGAGGCGCGGTGGTCATCAGCCTCGACGATCTCGGCGTGCAGGATGCAGACGGCCACAAGATTATCAGCATGCTGACCGACTCCAATCAGCCGGATCCACTCTCCGTTCTGGTCAATGAGCGGGCGCGCCACGTCCTGGAATCTGCGATCCATGAATTGCCCGAGAAAGAACGCCTCGTGCTGTCCCTCTATTATTTCGAAGAACTCACCATGAAGGAGATCGGGCAGGCGCTCAAGGTCACGGAGTCACGAGTCTGCCAGATCCATTCAAAGGCCATCCTCCACCTCAAGGCACGGCTGGAGCCGGTCGAGGCCTGAGCCCTCGCCACGGAACGTCCTGGCAACATAGCCATCGTCGATGGTCGTTCGTGACCATGGCACCCGTTCGGCTCCCGCGCGAGTAGTTGCTGCCTTCAGTTTCCCCTCTCCCTTTCCGATACTCTCTTAGTCCCCAGTACAGGAGTAGCTGCGAAGCTGTTTTTCTGAACCTATGATATCCCCACGTCTAGAACCGACAGATTCGAAGGGCCAGAGCGGGCCGGAGTCGACGAAGCGGCATTTCCTGTCCGACGGAGAAGAAGTCACGGGAGAGTTTGATACGGCCCGTCTCGGCGTGGTGGCATGCATTCTGTTTATGGCAGGCGGGTTGTATTGGACGGCTTCAGTCGGTCTGCTGACCCTTTCGGCGTTGACGGCCTATCCTATGATGATATGGGTGGGGGGGGCTGTCCTTGCCGTCTACGTCATTGGAGCGACCTTCTGGACTCCACGAGGTCCGGTCTCCGGTTCCACCTGTCATCTTCTCTCGGAAGACTCGAACGCCCCTCACATGAGTACCTACGACTCGGTGACTGGGTTGCCGACGAACCGCCTGTTTACCTCGCTCCTGAATCAAGCGCTGTCGAGAGCACATAAGCATGGCCGGCAGGTCGCGATCCTCATGATCGAGCTGGATCACTTCACCCTGACGACCGAGTTGCAAGGGCGGGTGAACCGCAACCTGGTTTATCGGGTACAGGCCGCCCGCGTGAAGAGCGCCCTGCCTACGACCGACTGCGTCGCGAGGCTTGCCGAACGCACATTTGTCGTTTTACTGGATCAGGTCACGAGCCAGGACGAGGTGGCGGCGGTGGCCAAGAAGATGCAGGCCACGGTTTCGTTACCGTTCACCTTGGATGGGCATGAAGTCTTCCTGACCAGTCGTATCGGAATTAGTCTCTCGATCTCCGACGGAGCCGAGGGGACCGCACTCGTCGAGTCGGCAACCCAGGCCGTCGCAACCGCCCGCGCCGAAGGCTACGCGATCTATGGACTTCATGGCGCCGTCGTGACCCCGCAAGTCGATTCCGTCTCAACGATCGCTGCCTAGCCCCCGTTTCCCTGACACGAGCCCCCTTCCGACGTAGGCAGGACTTTCCCTCCCTCGGGCAAAGACTTCCTCTTCTCCACGCAGTCCCACGTGCTCCGGCGGCCGCCTGCTCCATTCGCTCACGGCTACGACCACGGCTGCGGGTGCCATCTACTGGCAATCATAAGGATTTCTATCCTGCCGTCCTTTCATGCCCGTGAGCGGGACCATATGAGAACGATGGCATGTCCATTGCTACCTTCTCCGGTAGCACATCACGAATGTCTGGAACGTACGCACAATGAATCGAGCCATCTATCCCATACTCTCCGGCGCAGTGGCCCAGGAAAAACAGCTCCAGGTGTTTGCCAACAATTTGGCTAACGTCAACACGGCCGGATTCAAACAAGATCAGCAGGGGTTTCGTGGGCTCTTCGCACGAGCCAGTTCAGCAGCCGTGATCGCTTCGCCTGGCGGCGGCCTTGCTTCAACGATCTCCGCGCGTCCCGCCGGCCCCACGGAGCGGGTGTTTGCGGAGGCGCATGGGGTCCGAACAGCCTTTGAGCCTGGACGGATCCGCATTACGGGGAATCCGCTCGATGTCGCCATACAGGGCAACGGGTTTTTTGAAGTGAAGACCGCCGAGGGAGTTCGCTATACGCGGAACGGCATATTTTCCCTCGATAATCAGCGACGACTGGTGACCAACCTGGGACACCCCGTCATGGGCACCAAGGGAGAGATCAAGGTGCCGGCCGGCAACATTCAGATCAATGCGGAGGGTGCGATCCAAGTTGATGGCAACCAGATCGGCACCATCAAGGTGGTGGAGTTCCCGGAAAACCAGATGCCACAGAAATTTGCAGAAGGGTTGTTTATCGGCGGGAAGCCGACGGTCTCAGCTAAACCCCAGGTGCAGTCGGGACACATTGAAGAGTCGAACGTGAATTCGTTGAGCGAGATGGTGAAGATGATCCAGGGCATGCGCAGTTACGAGTCGGCGCAAAAGCTCATTCAAACGCTGGATCATATGACGGATACGGCTATCCAGGATCTGGGCCGTGTGCAATAGGAGGAGTCTATGATTCGCGCAATGTGGACGGCAGCGACGGGCATGACCGCCCAACAACTGAACGTGGACACCATCGCTAACAATTTGGCGAACGTGAACACGAACGCGTTCAAGCGCAGCCGTGCAGAATTCGGTGATCTTCTCTACCAGATCCAACGGTTGCCGGGTACGAATGCCTCCAACGTGGGAGTTTTTCCTGTCGGAGTTCAGGTCGGAGGCGGTGTGCGCCCCATCACCGTGGCCAAGGAGTGGCTGCAGGGCAACATGCGGCAGACGAGTAATGATCTCGACCTGGCCATCGACGGGCCGGGATTCTTTCAGGTCGCTCGGCCGGACGGCACGATCATGTTCACGCGCAACGGGTCGATGAAACGCGACAATGTGGGCAACCTGGTGACGGGCGACGGCGACCAACTGACTCCGGTAATAACGATCCCCTCCGGTGCGCTCAAAATCGATATCGGCCAGGACGGAACGGTGTCCGTCTTGCTGCCTGGTGTGACCCAGGCTTCTCAGGTCGGCCAGATTCAACTCGTACGCTTCGACAACCCTTCGGGGCTAGTCGCCATGGGCAATAATCTGTTCCTCGACAGCTTTGCCTCGGGTCCGGCGCTTCAGGGGACCGGCGGATTTTCAACCGGCTTCGGCACACTTCAACAGGGCTTCTTGGAAAGTTCCAACGTCAATCTGGCGGAAGAGATGGTCAACATGATCATCGCCCAACGGAGTTACGAAATTAACTCCAAAACGATCCAAGCATCGGATGAAATGATGCAAATCGCGAACAACCTGCGCCGGTAATCGGGCGCCGTACGATCAACCAAGGATGAAACCAGTGATTCGAGCCGGCCTCATGTTCATCGCAACGCTCAACATGGTCGCGGGCGGTATCCTGCCGGCGGTGGGAGGGGAGGCGAATCCGATCCATCCCGTCCTCAAGGTCCACGAGACCTTGTCTCCGAGCGGGCACAACGGGCCTGCGGCGCGCGGCAAACGGCTGATCTACCCGGAACAAGTCCGCGCGGCTATTCATAGCTTCGTCCTAGGAGAACTTGCCGGAAGGGCGGTCGACTGCCAGGTGGCGCTAGGCGAGCCCCAGCAGCCGATTGCGGTTCCATCCGGGACCGTCGATGTGCAAGTCAGCGCTTCTCGATCTGACGAGACGCTCGGTCGTCGGGTCTTTCAGATTCATCTCGCCGTGAACGGGCGTTTCATTAAAACGGTGGACGCGACGGCCGATATCGCCGCCGTTCTGGAAGTGGTCGTGCCGGTCAGGCCGATTAAGATGGATGAGCAGATTGGGGCCGACGATGTCACCACGGATCGTATCGTTCTGTTTGATCTCAAGCAACCGTATGCGACCAATCCTGCCGACGTGATCGGCAAAGCAGCTATCAGGCCCCTTGCGCCCCAAAGCCCCATCCG
>JAHFEW010000002.1:30773-79186 GCA_023248215.1 Nitrospira sp. | reverse complement strand
TTGGGAGGCAGCGGAATCGGCTATCTCGGCATTCCGGGGCTTCGTTTGGGCGGTGAAGCCAGACGCGGGTTCGGTATCGACGCCAGCGCCAAAAACAAATTCGGCGGCAAAGGGGCCACAAACCGAGAGGACACGTTGACAGGGACCATTTCGGCCATCGTCACGGAAGTGCTGCCGAACGGCGACTTACGGGTCGAGGGGCGCCGGGAAGTGACGGTCAATTCGGAGCGGCAAATCATGACCATCGGGGGCATTGTCCGCCGCGTCGATGTCAATACGAAGAACACCGTGCAGTCGAGTGCCATCGCCGATGCCAAAATCGAATATTCCGGGCTGGGAGTGGTGGACGATGTGCAGCGCCCGGGTTGGTTCGTCCGGGTCCTGGACTGGATTTATCCGTTCTAATCGCAGGACCATCGCAGAGAATCGGAGCGAGACAGGAGACCTCATGACGAGGCCACGCAAACAACAACGGGCGATGATCATGCAATGCTTTCGTCTCATGCTTTCAAGCGGGGTGCTGCGTCCGGCCCATACAGATCCCGGTCTCTTGACCCGGCCCTGGGCGCCCCCTGCACCGAAACCGGTTCATGAGGTTCAGGCACAGCCGCAGGGGATTCCCTGGTTTCGTCGGACTGTCGTCGGAATGCTGGCGTTCCTGACAATCTCGTTGTTCACTGCGTCGCTGGCCCAGGCCGTTCGCGTCAAGGACGTCGCCACGATCGAAGGCGTTCGTGAAAACCAATTAATCGGGTATGGGCTGGTCGTGGGTCTCGATCGCACGGGCGACCAGGTCATCGGTGGACAGTTCACTATTCAGGCTATGATGTCCATGTTGAACAAGATGGGCATCAACCTGGTCATCGATCCCATTCAGTTGCTCACTCGCAATATCGCCTCGGTGATGGTGACGGCCAAACTTCCGCCCTTCGTCAAGCCAGGTATGACGCTCGATGCTGTTGTCTCGTCGATGGCGAACGCGAAGAGCCTCCAGGGCGGCACACTGCTCCTGACGCCGTTGAAGGCTCCCAACCAGCAGGTCTTTGCCGTGGCCCAGGGGCCGGTCTCTATCGGTGGGTTTTTGGGAGGAACCGGCGGCGCCGGTGGTGCCACCGTCACCAAGAATCACCAGGCTGCCGGCGTGGTTCCCGCCGGCGCTATCGTGGAGAAAGAACTGGTCGTGGATATCGAGTCGTGGGATACAGTCTCCGTCCTGCTGCGGCATCCTGATTTCACCACCGCCATTCGAACTGCGGAAGCGATCGACGGCACGTTTGGAAAGGGAACCGCCGTGCCGGTGAATGCAGGGCTAGTGAAGACAACCCTCCCATCAATCTTTCATGGTCGTGTAGTGGAATACATTGCGACGATGGAAGGGTTGGACGTCACGGTCGATGTCGCCGCGAAGGTCGTGGTGAATGAACGCACCGGCACCGTGGTGCTGGGTGAACATGTACGCCTCTCTACCTGTGCGATCTCCCACGGCAACCTGACGATTTCCGTCAAGAACACCCTCAATGTGTCTCAGCCTCCAGCACCGCTCATTGGCTCAACGCAGGGGCAAACCACCGTCACTCCCGATGTGCAAACCGAAGTCACTGAGCAGGAATCGCGCTTGGTAGTCGTCGATCAAACGGTGACCCTGGGAGAGGTCGTGCGTGCACTGAATGCGGTAGGTGTGACTCCCCGTGATCTGGTGGCTATTCTATCCGCTCTTCGGTCGGCCGGAGCACTTCAAGCTAATCTTGAGATTGTATAAAGAAAGGTCTTAGGTCTTTATGGAAATCAAGAATCTGCTCGCGGGTCACCTCGACTTGGCACAGATGACTGTCTCTCAGCCCTTAGGCCTGCGCAACCCGGTGGAGCAGAAGCAGGCAGGGGAGAAGACCCGCGCCGAGCTTCACAAGGCTGGGCAAGAGTTTGAATCATATTTTGTTTCCTATCTTATTAAGAACATGCGGGAAACTGTCCCCAAAGGCCTGTTCGACAGGAAGGGGGAGCAGGTCTGGTATTCCTTTTATGATCAAGAAATTGCCAAGCTGGCGACGCAAGCAGGGGGGATCGGCATCACGGCTTTTGTTGATGCATATGCAGAAAAAGCCGCTAAACCCCGCGCATTCTCCTAAAGTTCCCCGCCGGTCCAGCCGATAGAGTACTCGACTAGGGGTAAGGCCCCTGAGGGGCGGCCTGGGAATTGGGAAGGAGAAGCAGCCATGGAGATCTCACAGAACGGCCGGTCGGCAGATCTCGCAAAAATCCTGCTGGGAGTCCACGAAACCGAACGGACAGGCAGCAAAAAGACGGCATCTCAGAATACGGGGACTCAAGACCGTGTACAGATTTCCGAACAGGCCAAAGAGCTGCAGCGCCTGAGGGCGGCGGCTGAACAGCCAAATGCGGAGCGTGATGCCAAGGTCGATCATATCCGCCAGTCGCTCGAAGGCGGAACCTACAGGGTGGACGGCAAGCAGGTTGCGGACGCCATCATCCGCAGCGTTCTGACGGACTCGGTCCTGTAGACGTCTCCAGCGCGGCTCGATCCAGCGCTCACGTAGCCTGGAGATTTCGTAACAATCCTGCCGATGAGGGGACATGGTGCCGACCGTACAGCAGCCATTGCCCACAGAATCTGACACGCTCCTCCGTCGCATGCTCGACAAAATCGTCGCCTTTCAGGCATTGCTCATGGAGGAGCAAGAAGCCATTCGCTCCCTTTCGTTCGGACAATTCACCACGGTGACTCTGCACAAATCTCAACTCTTAGATGAGATTCGAAACCTGGAACAACAACGTCGGACCATGCCGTCCTCTCCAAGAGCTCAGAAATTGCCCCCTGCGTTGCAGCAGCAGGAAACAGACCTCGTCGTGGCCATAGGGCAGACCGATCGGCTGAACCGGTTGAACGGGGCACTCATCGGGCAATCTCTCGAATTCTTGGAGGGTACCTTGCGGCTCTGGCAACGCTCACCGGAGTCGGCGGCACTATACTCATCCAACGGCGCCCATGTGCAGGAAACAACCCACAGGGTGAGAACCACAGGATAACGGGTAGTCGTATGTCTGGACTCAACGGCTTGTTCGGGATCGGTTCCAATGCGTTGGCCACGTTCCAACGTGCCCTGGCCGTGACGGGCCAGAACATTGCAAACGTCAATACGCCAGGCTACTCTCGACAGGAAATTATCCTCAACGAAACTACGCCGGAAAACGGACGGCCGGGACAGATTGGAACCGGTGTCGAAGCGTCCGAGGTCCGGCGTTCCGTCGATACCTTCGTTGAACAGCAGTTGTTGAACTCGAACGAACGACTGGGTCAGTTCGGGGCATCACAGAAAGCCCTCTCGCAAATTCAGTCGGTCTTTGCGGACTCGAACGACCAGGGCATCGCCGCAGGACTCAACGAGTTCTTCAAGGCCTGGCAAGATGTCGCCACCAACCCCGCTGACCTGACGTCCCGAACCGTTCTGCTCTCCAAGGCCGATTCGGCAGCCAAACGACTTAATCAGGCTGCCACTCAGCTGTCTTCTCAGCGATCGTCCTTGGACGGTCAGATTCAGAGCGGCATCAACGATATCAACGCCCTTGCCGCTCAGATTGCCGATCTCAATAGCCAGATTAAGCTCGCGGAAGTCAGCGGTCAGCAGGCCAATGATTTGCGCGACCAACGCGGACGGTTTCTGAATGATCTCGGTGGATTGATTGATGTCTCATCCATCGAGGATGCCACAGGACAAGTCACGGTCTTTGTCGGAGTCGGGCAGGTGCTGGTGGCTCAGCAGACGGCCTTCCAACTGGCCGGCGTCGCCAATGCCGGTAACGGCGGTCTCCTGGACGTGCGGTACGATAGCGGGAGCGGGCCCAACACGGATCTCACGTCGGTCATCAGCAGTGGTCGTCTCAAAGGCTTGATCGACGCGCGTGACTCGACGGCGGCCGGTCTGCAGAGCTCTCTCGATACCCTCGCGTCTCAACTCGTCTCGCAGGTGAACACCCAGCATCGTGTGGGATATGGCCTGGATGGATCCACGACCCAGGACTTCTTTACCGCGACTGGAAGCACGGCCGCCACGATTAGCGTGGCCTTGACCGACCGACGACAGATCGCGGCCTCTTCCACTGCCGCAGGCGTCCCTGGGAATAATGTCAATGCCCTGGCATTGGCCAACCTGCAAACGGCCGCTGTGTCAGGATTGGGAAATACGACGTTTCAAGGCTACTACAGCGCCATGGCCGGCAGCTTCGGAGCCACGCTTCAGGAAGCCACGCGCGATCTACAAGGGCAGGAGATCTTTCACGATCAATTGCAGGCCCATCGCGCGGAAGTGTCGGGGGTATCGATGGATGAGGAGTTGATTAATCTTCTGAAATACCAGCGGGCATTTCAGGCGGCCTCGAAGCTGATTATCACCAGCGATGAGATGTTGCAAACGATTCTGACGCTGAAACGTTAACGAATCTGTTACCCAAAGGGAGCAGACACCATGAGAGTGGCCGACCAACAAATCTACGGAACCTTGCTCGGCAATCTCCAACGCTCTCGCTCACAAATCCTGACTGCACAAGAACAGATCTCCAGTCAGAAAAAGGTTGAGAATCCCTCGGACGACCCGAGTGCGTTCGGACAGATTGTGCTCGATAAATCGGCGCTATCTCAGACGACACAATGGATTCGGAATATTAATTTCGGCACGGCCAGGGTCGATGCGGCCGACCAGGCACTGGGGCAGGCACAAAACCTAATTATGCGGGTTCGTGAGTTGACGATTCAAGCCGCCAGCGACACGACTTCAGCCGAAGGACGCAACACGATTGCCAAGGAAGTGCGTCAGCTTCAGCGTCACCTTGTCCAACTGGGGAATACGGAAGTGGCCGGGCAGGCGGTCTTCGCCGGGACCAAAACCGATGTGACCCCCTTCACCATCACGTCCGGAGATACTGTGGCCTATCAAGGCAACAGCGAAACCCAGTCGATCGCCGTCAGTGAAAATCAGACCGTACAAGTCCTCGTGCCGGGGAGCAGCATCTTTACGGGATCGAGCACCAATGTGTTTGATTCTCTGCGCGATCTCTTAACGGCCCTGGAAGGCAACGACCGCAACGGCATTCAGACCGGCCTCGGCAATCTAGATCTGGCCACCGCTCAGCTCAGCGATGCGCAGGGCACAATCGGGGCCTTGGGCAACCGACTGCAAGTCACACACGACGCCTTGGATACGGCCACGTTGACCATTTCAAAATCTATCTCCGACAACCAAGATGCCGATCTTGCGACGGCGATCACCCAGCTCCGACTGCAAGAAGTCGCGGTGGACGCCGCCAGCCAGGCCTTTACCAGAATTTTCGACACGTCCTTGCTCAACTATCTCCGCTAACCCGCCCTCAAGTTCAATTTCATCCGAACCGATAAAGCCATGTACCCGTATCCACACGCCAAGGAAGGCTTGCATGCTGGTGTTATCCCGACGTCGAGGAGAAGGCGTCACCATCGGTCCCGATGTCCGCATTGTGGTACTCGGAATCAAAGGCGGACAGGTCAGGCTGGGAATCGAGGCACCGCTCAATGTGGAGGTGCACCGAGACGAAGTCCACGCGAGGATTCAAGAAGAGAATCGAATAGCGGCGGGACCGGGCGTCATTCCGCTCGAAGCCTTCCGCCAATTGTCGAATAAAACCGGACGCCGCGGAGCCTGAGGTGAACGCATGAAGTGTTACTCGACTAGGTTTGGTACGTTTGAGGTGAAAGATGACACCGTGTTGGTGTTTCCTTCCGGCATCCTCGGCTTTCCGGAATGGACCAAGTACGTGCTACTCGATCATGACACGGATGCTCCGTTCAAATGGCTGCAGTGCATGGAGGAGCCACAGTTGGCATTTGTCGTCCTGGACCCTGCCTTCTTTAAGCCAGATTATCAGATCCAGATTCCCTTGGATGCCTTGATCGAAATCCAGAAACAGGACAGCGACGAGCTGTCCGTCGTGACGGTCTTGACCATTCCTTCACACGATCCCAGTGCGGTGACAGCCAACCTGCGTGGCCCGCTGGTCATGAACCATCGAACCAGACTCTGCAAGCAGCTGGTGCTTTCCGAAGATCTGCCGACTCGGTATCCACTCTTTGCCGGCCGCACGGTTCAACGTCCTTCGAACAACCTTCCGCTTCAAGCAACAGCCTGTTAATCAATTCATAGCCTGCAATTTTCGCGAGCGCTTCGACGGCACTCGCCGATGTGCCGCATTCCAGACGGGTCTCCGTCAGGAGGGTGGTGCCCTGTTCTCGCATGATGAATGGGCGTTATCTAGGCGGGTCAGGCTGGACGGATCTGGCGTGTCAGCACTTCGACAAGCTGCTGGATGGTCCGCTCAAGTTGGAGGAGAAGTGTGGGAGCTTCAGCGAGCGTACCGAGGCGTCCCGTGGCTTCTAACTGGCTCGCCAACAGCACCACATCCGGCGCGCACAGATTTCCTGCCGTGCCTTTCATGCTATGGGCTGCACGTTCCAGCGCGACGCTATCGGCCTGACCGATGGCGACCTCGATATCGTGTACCATCGTACGATGGCGATCCAGAAACAGGCGGATAAGTTGATCAAAGAGTTCGACATCTCCCCCGATATTCGTCAGCATCGTGCTCGCGTCAAAAATAGTCGCATCGCTCTTGGACATCTCCCGCGGCGGTGCAGGGGCGGGAGTTTCCTCAGGAGGCGGCAACGGAATCCATCGCTGCAGAATTCTCCCCAGATCGTCCGTCTTCACCGGTTTAGATAGGTAGTCGTCCATTCCGGCGACCTGGCAGCGTTCACGGTCTCCTTGCATGGCATTGGCCGTGAGGGCGATGATGGGAATGTGAGCCCGATCGCGGGAGGCATCGGGACGCTGTTCCCGCTCGCGGATACGGCGTGTCGCCTCATACCCGTCCATCACCGGCATCTGACAATCCATGACGATCGCCGAATATACCTCTCGCTCAAATGCTGCCAGCGCTTCGTCTCCGTTGGAGACAATGTCCGGTTGATAACCCAGGCGCTCGAGCATGCGGACCGCCAGCTTCTGATTCACCAGGTTGTCTTCCGCGACCAAAATGCGTGGGCGAGTCCGCTGTTCAGCCAATGTATGCCGCGTGATGAGCGCCGGCGGCGCCAGCACCGCCGTTCCTGTCCCGGCAGGGGTAGTCACAGCCGTTTGCTGTAGGCCGAACACCACACGGAGGCAACCTTGAAGCTGGTCATGGCGAACCGGCTTCGTGAGGTACGCGTTGAATCCGGCACGCCGCGCTCGTTCGGCATGGCCGGGCTGAATCAGCGACGTCAGGACGATCAATCGCACCGCCGCGCCTCGATGGTGGGACTTTATCTCCTGAGCGAGTTGGAGGCCATCTTTGCCCGGCATGAGCATATCGAGTACGGCCACGTCATACGGCGCGTCCTTTGCGGCAGCCTGATCCAACATCTGCATGGCCTCGTCGGCATTCTTCGCCTGATCATCCTGCATGCCCCATCCCGACACTAGATGATGCAGGATCGTTCGGTTGGATTCATTGTCGTCGACGATCAGGATGCGGCGCCCGCTGAGCTCAACTGAGGGAACGATCGCCGGTGAACAGACCGCCTGTTTCTGGAAGGTGGCCGTGCACCAGAACGTGGTTCCCTGGCCAGGTCGGCTGCGCAGCCCGACTTTGCCTCCCATGAGTTCAACTAATTGTTTTGAAATAGCGAGGCCGAGCCCCGTCCCGCCGTACTTGCGGGTCGTGGAATTATCGGCTTGAGTAAAGGGTTGAAAGAGGCGCGCCTGCACGTCCTCGCTGATCCCGATCCCTGAATCGGTGACTTCGAACCTGATCTTCACGCCGGACGGGGAGTCACTCTCCAGGAACGCCTGCAAGGTGACTTCCCCGGCCTCGGTGAACTTGATGGCATTGCCCACGAAATTCGTCAGAACCTGCCGCAGGCGGCCGGGGTCCCCGCGCAATGCATTGGGCACCGCGGCATGCACTAGACCGGTAATTTCCAAGCCTTTTCGCTGAGCGCGTTCCGCGAACTGGGACAGCACGTCTTCCACGGTCGTGCGAAGGTGAAAGTCCAGCGTCTCCAATTCCAGTTTGCCGGCTTCGATTTTGCTGCATTCGAGGACGTCGTTGATGAGGCAGAGTTGAGCCTCCCCGCATTGCTGGATCGTTTGCGCGAAGGAGCGTTGCTCTTCGGCAAGGGGCGTATCCAGGAGCAAGCTGGCCATGCCGATGACGCCGTTCATCGGCGTGCGTAATTCATGACTGATCGTCGCGAGGAAGGTGGATTTGGCGTGAGTCGCCGCCTGGGCCTGTTGGAGTGCTTGGTCCAACTGACGGTTACTCTCGCGGAGGTGATCGGCCGTATCGTTGAGCGCTCGATGGGTTGCATACACTTCACTCAAGTCGATGGCATAGGCCCGCACAAGCCCATGGCTGGGAACCGGACAGAGGGTCCAACGATAACAGGCGTCGCCCCGTACGACTTCCTGGGACGCCAGCGGTCGTGCCTCTTGCAGACAGGTTGCCACGAGTGCGGGAAGGTTGTCCGGAAGAATATCCGGCTTGCCGCTGAGGTCATATCCAAACCGACAGAGCACCTCTACCATAGCTGGATTCACATACAAGAGGTTGCCGTCGCGATCGAGTTCGACGATCGGATAGGGGCTTTCTTCCGCCACTGCGGCCAGACGGTTACGATCCTCCTCCAGTTCAAGTTCACGGGATACATCGCGCAAGGTCAACAGCGTGGCCACCGCGGGGATCCCGGAAAGACGGAGTTGCTGCCATTCGACGACGGTGGCTGTGCCCTGGTCGGAATCACCATCTTCCGCGGAGGCCTCAGAGGGCGTGGTCAGTTCTCCCGGCAATTTCCAGATACCAGTGGCCCGAAGGGATTCGCTCAGGTCGAGATGATGACCCACGAGGTCCGGCAGCGTTTTTCCCACGCAGTCACTCGATGACCGACGGAGAAGACGACTGGCTGTGCGATTGGCAAAACGCACGGTCTGATCAGCGGCCAACAAACAAATGCCCAGAGGCACGGCATCCCACAACAAGGCAGAGAGCTCTGCGGGCAGAGGGACCTCTGTACGATCGTGAGGCGGTGTGGCACGTGAATGGGGCGTGCGGTTCATCGCTGATTCCCGCTCACGGCGGTTTCAAGATACATGGGGAGATCTATATGTTCCTGATTGGGATCCAAGGCGCGGAGAATCGTACGCGTCGGCTCATCGGGATTCGTGACCGTGAGATCGACATCGATCGGGTCCTTATGCACGTCGCCGGCAGGACCGCTGATGATGCGAATTCTCGGCTTCAAGCGATCCTTGTGATTGATGCCGGTGACTACGGCATTTTCACTGGTATTGAGCTTGATGAGACTTCCGATGGGGTAGACACCCAAGGCCTTGATGGCCACTTCAATCAGCGCCTTATCGTAGCAGCCTTTTTCACCCAGAACAAATAGTTGCCGAATCGCATCGTGGGGCAACAGGGGCGGGCGACCATGCCGCGCACCGACCATGCCATCATAGGTATCAACCACCCCGACGAGCTGGGCCAGCGTGGATATGGATCCATTCTTGAGTTTATTGGGAAATCCGCTGCCGTCCAGCCACTCATGATGTTGCGCGATAATGCGATTGACCGCCTCCGGCAGCTGTTCCGCCTGCGCGAGCACCGTTGCGGCCAACTGTGGGTGTTGTTGCATAAGAGCCTTCTCGTGATCGGTCAGGGCGGTGGATTTCCGGTACACGTTCCGTGGAAGGCGCACATAGCCGAGGTCATGGAGCAGCGCCCCGACACCGAGTGTTTCACGGTCGGCCTCGTCACACCCGTATTCCACCCCGACGATGAGCGCCAACACACACACATCCATGCCGTGTGAAGCGAGGGTGCGATCGTAGCGCCGCATTTTTTCAAGAAAGAACTGGGTCATCATGGATTCTGAATGCGCAAGGATCCTGTTCACCAGACCCGAGACAATGTGTGTGAGCGTTACGAGATTCGGCGATTGTCCCGCTTCGAGGTCTCTGAACACACGTTCCATGGCCGCCATGGCTTCCTGATAGGCCGCCTTGGCCGCAGCAGCAGGCTGGCCAGTGATTTCCCCCGGGGAGGCATCGGGGTCGTTGCCACTAGGCGGCAGCTCAACGACAGGAGTTTCACTGCTATCCGCAGGAGCTGCACTGCTCTTCGCAGACATCTTCTCGTCTGCAACATCGAGCCCGCGCTCCAGATCGATGGTGACCTCACGTATCCCATGCCGTATGAGCTGAGCGATGTCCTCAGGATTCGAAACCAGCCACTTATGAAGAAGAAATGGAGTGCGATACCAGGGCTGATCCATGCCCACGATATACATACCGAGTTTTAACTGGGCGATAGGAATGCGTTTGGTAGAATCCATACCAGAGCTATGCCTGATTGCGTGAGCGGGTTGTGGGACGCGTGAGAAACTTCTTTGGCTTGTCTCTCCTGTAGGGTTCATATCGGTTGATGCCGAGCCGTCCTTAACTCTCTGTCTCCGATTGGCCCGGCGAGTCGCTTTAGATTGTTCGGGATTGCACCGATACCGCTCATCAGAGCGCGGTGGTGCATCTTCGTGCGCGTAACATGGAGAAGACATGTGAGTGACCATGCCGTCCCCCGTTCGCCATCCTCCTTTCTCGCGGTCGGCCTCTCACTCCAACTCGCGCTGTCCCAGGATGGGACGGGCGCGCAGTACGGCTCTTCGGTTCTGGGCTGGAAGCAGGGGAGTTGGCTCATTTGTGAATGGCCGTTTCATTTGGGACAACCCATTCCCTGCGGTCCAGGAACGCGCGTGCTGCTGCGATATACCTACCAAGGAAAAATGATCGGATACCACAGCGAGGTGTTGAACACCCAAACACAGCCCTTTCCATTTCTCCTGCTGGCGTTTCCCTCGACTCTGGATGAGGTGTCTCTCCGCAAACACTGTCGGATGCCGGCGAATGAACCCATCCTTCTCCGTCGAGTGAACGACGGGTTGTCCGCCCCACGGTCTGAAACAGTGACGCACATCGGCGGGTTGTTGATGGACTTGAGCGCAGCTGGCTGCGCGGTCATTCTGCAACGACCGGTTCAAGATTTTTTCCCCGGCATGGTCCTCCGGGTCGAATTTGAAATCGTCGGCACCGGTCACGTCGGAAATCTGGCCGGATTGGTCCGAAACATCTCGGTGCAGGGCGGCGAGACCCACCTTGGCTTGGAATTTCGGTTCGACGGCAAAGAAACGATCGAATATCGCGGGTGGGGAGGATCGGTGCAGAAAGCGCTCGAATCCTTCGTTCTGCAGAAACATTCGTTCGAGTCTGCCTAGGCTGCAGCTGTTGCCGGTGACTGGGAAATTTTTACCCGGTCCCGCGCGATCATTCTGTGGCATCACTCCCAAATCCCCGAATTTCGCCCTCTCTCTCCTGACCTATCAGTGGCATACATCTTGATTGTTGTCCTAATGCCGCCTCTCGTCCTTCGATGGACCAGGGGAAACATTCGGAAGAGCGAGAGGGACGACGATTATGACTCTTCACACCCATAGTGCCGGACTGAATCCTCGATGGTGCCTCGCACAGGACACCATCGATCGACGAGACATCGATCGATTGATCGCCTGGCTTCAAACCTACCCACGCCTCACGAAAGGGGCGGTGACCCTCGACTTCGAGCGGCAATGGTCGGAATGGTTGGGGCGTCCCTATTCGGTCAACTGTAATTCCGGTTCCTCGGCAAATCTTTTAATGTATTACGCCTTGCTCCGATCAGGCACGTTGCGCAACACGAACGTGATCGTGCCCAGCGTCGGGTGGGTGACCTCTATCGCCCCGGCCATCCAATTTGGTTTCACGCCCATCATGTGCGAGGCCGACCCGGATACGTTCGGACTTGATCTGAATCATCTCGAAGACCTCTTGAAACGCCATGAGGCGCATACCGTCATCCTGGTGCAGGTGCTCGGCGTCCCACACCGCATGAATGAATTGCAGGCGCTCAAGAATCGATATGGGTTTTATTTGCTCGAAGACGCCTGCGCTGCGATCGGAGCGGAGTATCAAGGCAAGAAGGTGGGAACCTTCGGCGACATGGCGAGCTTCTCATTTTATTTCGGCCACCAGATGTCCACTATCGAAGGCGGCATGGTGTCGACCAGCGATAAACGGTTCGCCGATCTTCTCTTGATGTTGCGCAGCCATGGGTGGGGCAAGGATCTCGATTCTGCGAGCCATCAGGAGTTGGTCTCGCACTATCAGATCGACGACTTTCACTCTCCCTTCGTCTTTTACGAGCCAGGCTTCAATCTGCGTTCGACTGATCTCAACGCCTTCATCGGACTTGAGCAGCTGCACAAGCTCGACTGGATGACCGGCCGACGACAGGCGAACCACGAACGGTATCTGCAACAGCTGGGGGGACGGTTTTACACCCAACGCCCGCCCAAGGGCAGCAAGGTGTCCAGCATCTCCTTCGGCCTGCTCGCGGATTCACCGGAGCAGCGGCGGCGAATTGTTCGCGCGCTCGTGGCTGAGGGAATCGAGACGCGTATTTTCTCTGCCGGCAACCTGGGCCTCCATCCCTTCTGGGTGAACCGCTATGGGAAAGCCAGCTTCCCAGTGGCTGATCGAGTGCATCATTGCGGGTTCTTCCTGCCCAATCATGCTTCGATGAACGAGCAGGATGTGGCTCAGATCGCCCGCGTTGTCTTGGAGGCCGCATGACAGATCGCCTCTTGGTGATTGGGAGCAGCGGCTTGCCGCCTGCGTCCTTGGATCTCATGGGTGCGACCGGTCGTCATGCCGCATCGGCAGGCCTGCAACAACCACTGTGCGCTCACTCATAGGGGAGCTCGTTCAACCATGACGACAGCCTCGACACATGTGCTCGTGACCGGAGGAGCCGGGTATATCGGTTCTGTGCTCAGCAAACGGCTGCTTGAACGGGGCTATCGGGTGACAGCCCTGGACAATTTTCTCTATCGACAGAACAGCCTGATGGACTGCTGTGGTGAAGAGGGTTTTCAGGTGGTCCGTGGTGACTGCAGGGATGAACGGCTGCTGACGGATCTGCTGCGGCATGCCGACATTATCATCCCGCTCGCGGCCTTAGTCGGGGCCCCCCTCTGCGATCGGGACCGAATCGGGGCCTATACGGTTAATTTCGAAGCCGTTCAGCTCCTGTGTAAACTGTCTTCACCCCGCCAACGAATCATTTTTCCTGTCACCAATAGCGGCTATGGGATCGGGCAACCCGGCGTGCCTTGCACGGAAGAATCTCCACTGCGTCCTATCAGTCTTTACGGCGAGACCAAAGTGAAAGCGGAGCGGGTCGTGCTGGACCGCGGCAATGCCATCACCTTGCGGCTAGCCACCGTGTTTGGTGTGTCGCCGAGAATGCGGATGGATTTGCTCGTCAACGATTTTGTCTGGCATGCCGTGCAGGATCGCGCCGTGGTCGTCTTCGAAGGCCACTGCAAGCGCAACTATATCCACCTGCGAGATGTCGTGCGCACGTTCCTCCACGCGATCGATCACTTCGAACAGATGAAAGACCGCCCCTACAACGTGGGGCTGGATGACGCGAACCTGTCGAAACTCGAGCTGTGCCGGGAGATCCAGCGTTTGCTGCCCCACTTTGTGTCATTCGAAGCGCCCATCGGCGAGGACCCAGACAAGCGGGACTATATCGTGTCCAACCAGCGACTGCTGGCCACCGGGTTCAAGCCGGAGTGGTCGCTGGAGCGGGGGATCCGGGAGTTGATCAAGTGTTACACAATCATCAAGGCCGGCCAGTATGCCAATGTCTGAAGCGACGCCACGCAGCGAGGACGATCACGATGATTATTAGCCGAACCCCTTTCCGAATGTCATTCTTCGGCGGAGGCACCGACTATCCCGTATGGTTTCGTGAGCATGGCGGGGCCGTGCTGGCCACGACCATCGACAAGTATTGCTACATCAGTTGCCGCCGCCTGCCGCCGTTTTTCGAACATCGCACTCGCATTGCCTATTCACGCATCGAGCTGGTGAACAACAATCAGGACATCGAACATCCCGCGGTCCGCGGCGTGCTCAAGTATCTCAATATCAACGACGGGCTGGAAATTCACCACGACGGGGACTTGCCGGCCCGCACCGGGCTGGGGTCCAGCTCATCGTTTACTGTGGGCCTGCTCCACACGCTGTACGCCTTGCAGCACATCATGCCCAGCAAAGCACAGCTCGCGCAGGCGGCGATTCACGTCGAACAGGATGTGCTCGGCGAAGCCGTCGGATGCCAGGATCAGGTGCTGGCGGCACAAGGCAGCCTCTGTCGGGTCAATTTCTTTCAGAACGGAGAGATCGGCCATACTCCGATCGTGATGCGGCCGGATCGGCTCACCGCGTTCCAGAACCATTTACAGCTGTATTTCACGGGGTTTTCACGGATCGCGTCGGAGGTGGCCCGCGAGCAAATCGATCGCACGAAACAACGCCAGGCCGAACTCTTCGCCATGTTGCAGATGGTCCAGGAGGGCATTTCAATCCTCACCGGTGAAGGGGATCTGACTGAGTTTGGAACATTACTTCATGAGGCCTGGATGTTGAAACGCCGTCTGACGTCGCGCATTACCACACCGGCCATCGACGACATTTATGCCGCGGCCAGGGAAGCCGGGGCGCTCGGCGGGAAGTTGTTGGGCGCGGGAGGCGGGGGGTTCATGTTGTTCTTCGCGAAGCCGGAGGATCATGAACGGATTCGCATGGCCTTGCCGGGTTTATTGCAGGTTCCCTTCAAATTTGAAGGGCTGGGCAGCCAGATTGTGTTTTACCAGGAAGACCATTCCATGTTGGATGACGTGTGGGCTCAGAGTTCGGCCCATACAGCCTCCAGACTCAAAGCCGCCCTTATCGGAAAGGCAGCCTGACGATGGGCGCACTTGGCGAATGCGATGTCATCATTCTTTGTGGAGGGCTTGGCACTCGCCTTCAATCCGTGGTGCAGGACCGTCCGAAACCGATGGCCGAGATTCATGGCCGTCCGTTCGTGTCCCTGATCGTCGAACATTTTCTGCGCCATGGTGCGCGACGATTCATTTTCAGCACGGGCCACCGTGGAGAGATGATCGAGGAATGGTTCGGACGCCACCGGGGTGTCTACGACACGATGTTCATCCGCGATCCCTCTCCGCTAGGAACCGGCGGAGCCCTGGCGCTGGCCATGACATTGGTGCGCAGCAATCCGATCCTGGTGCTGAACGGGGACTCCCTGTGTGAGATCGACCCGGAGCGGCTGTTGCGTTTTCATGCGCTCAAGCGGGCGCGCGCGACGATCGCGGTGACCCAATCGGATGAACGCGAGGACACGGGGGCCGTGGTGCTAGGCGAAGACGATCGGGTCCTCTCGATGGTCGAAAAGCCGCGCACTCGGGTGAGGGGGTATCACAATGCCGGCATCTATGTGTTTGATCGTGCCATCGAGTCTCTGTTCCTTGGGAACAGCCCCTGGTCCCTGGAGCGAGTTCTGCTCCCACAGCTGGTGACACAAGGTTTTTACGGCTTCGTGACGGCCAGTTCGCTGTATGACATCGGAACTCCCGAGCGTCTGGCGCGCTTCCGGGATGTCTGGAAAGACCCGTCGGTCTACTTCCCGGCATCGCCCCTCCATCACGCACAAGGATCGATCTCGTAATGGCACCTCGCACGTTGCCCGCTTCACCCGTACTTCACACGCTGTCCTTCTCATCTCGTGGCGAACGGTTGATTGGCCAGGAGATGTTCCGGGTGATGGATCGCGCTCAGGCCATGGAACGGCAAGGCCACCATATCTATCACTTGGAACTCGGCAACCCACGGATGGCCCCTCCGCCTCAAGTCATTGAGGCGACGATGGAAGCGCTCCGAGCCAGACATCTCGGGTATACACCGATGGCGGGCTTGAAGGAGTTGCGTGCAACGGTGGCGGCTCGATACGCGTCGTTGACAGGGCAGGCGCTGACTGACTCCCATGTCGTCATCAGCCCGGCGAATCTTTTGATTCACCAATTTCTCGATATTACCTGCGATCCAGGCGATCAGGTGGTGTTATTTACGCCGGCGTTTCCCTCCTACTGGGCAGCCACCAGTCACTTGGGTCTCCGGGGCACGGCCGTACCGCTGTCTGAGGGGGATGGCTTTCACCTCACGTGCGGAGCCGTGGAAGCCGCTCTCGCGTCCGGGCCAAAGGCGATCATCCTCAACAACGCCAACAATCCTACAGGGGCCCTGTATACACCGGTCATTGTGAGGGAACTCGCGGCTCGCTGCGAAGAGGCAGGAATCTGGTTGTTGAGCGATGAGACCTACGCCGACCTGACATTCGACGGCTCGTTCACCACCCTTGCGTCGGCGCAGGCCGGACATGTTGTAGCGATCTCCTCATTTTCAAAAGTGTTCTCGATCCCAGGATTTCGGACCGGCTACGCCCTCGCCCACGAAGCGGTGGCTGCGAAATTGGCCCTCTCTAATTCAACGCTGTATTCCTGTCTTCCTGCCTTTACCCAACTGGGTTGTCTCGCCGGATTGGCGGTGCTCGAAGACTACGTGAACGACATCCGGGCGCGCAGTGCCCGCCTGATCGAATCCTGCGCCGACCACATCAACCGTTCGGGGGTCCTGCGCTGCAACCGCCCGGAATCAGGATTTTATCTATTCGTCGACATCGCCGGCACCAATCTCGATGACATGACTTTTTGCCGACGGCTGCTCGATGAACATCAGACCGCCGTCACACCGGGCCGCAGTTTCGGCCCAGCCTATGCTTCGTTCATTCGCCTGGCCACCTGTGGGCAGGAAGACGATGTCCTGGAAGGCGTCTCACGCACCATCGCCTTTGCCCAGAATCTCGGAGGTTGCCGTGTCCAAGCCGCTTGACGTGCTCTTCGTAACCCCTCCCAGCCGGGTACAGGTCTACCAGGAACTGAGCCGTGATTTTGCCGCGATTGAACCGCCCGTGTGGTCCGGTTTGCTCGCCACCTTTTTGAGACAACACAGTTGCTCAGTCGCCATCCTTGATGCCGAAGCGCAGGGATTGAATCATGAGCAGACTGCGCAACAGATCGCCGTGATGTCTCCTAGACTCGCGGTCTTTGTTATCTACGGCCAACAGCCCTCCGCTTCCACTCAATGTATGCCGGCCGGACGGAAGGTGTGCGAGATCCTTCACACACTCTGTGACATTCCTACGCTGGTGATGGGGACGCATCCTTCGGCCCTGCCGAAGCGCACGTTGCTTGAAGAGCCCTATACCTATGTCTGCCAGGGCGAAGGCCCCGCGACCATTCTGGGTTTGGTGATCGCGCTGCGGGCGCCACAGCACTCCCTGCGCGATGTACCGGGCCTGTGGCACATGGAGGATGGAACCCCGGTGGGCAATGCCCCTGCGCAACTGCTGACGAATCTGGATCGTGAATTGCCGGGTCAGGCCTGGGATCTTCTCGATATGACTCGGTATCGCGCCCATAACTGGCACTGCTTCGGAAACTTAGACGCGAGATCTCCTTACGCCTCGCTGCAGACCAGCTTGGGTTGTCCCTTTACCTGTTCGTTTTGTTGCATCAATGCCCCCTTTGCCACTCCCATGCTGCGCACCTGGAGCCCGGATAACGTCATCGGCCAAATCGACCGGCTGGTCCGGGACTATGGTGTCACCAACATCAAGATCCCGGATGAAATGTTCGTGCTGAATCGACGGCATGTAATCGGCATTTGCGACCGCATCATCGAACGGGGCTACCGCCTCAACATTTGGGCCTATGCGCGAGTGGATACGGTACAGGACGAGGTGTTGGTGAGATTGGCTCGAGCGGGATTTACCTGGCTGGGCATCGGCATCGAATCCGGCAGCCAGCATGTGAGGGACGGCGTAGAAAAGGGCCGGTTCGGCGAGCGAGACATCGTCGCGACGGTCGATAAGATCCGCTCGTACGGCATTCACGTCGCCGCCAACTATATCTTCGGATTACCCGACGATACGTTGGAGAGTATGCGCGCCACGTTGGATCTCGCCCTCGCCCTCAACACGGAGTGGGCCAACTTCTACTGTGCCATGGCCTATCCCGGTTCGGCGCTGTACGGCCTCGCAAAACAAAAACAGTGGGCGCTGCCGGACGATAGGGGAGGGCCCGGTTGGATTGGCTACTCACAACATGCCTACGACAGCTGTCCCTTGCCCACCGACCGCCTCACGGCCACGGAGGTGTTGGCCTTCCGAGATCGCGCCTTTTTAGAGTATTTCGGCCACCCAGGCTATCTGAACATGCTGCAACAGAGATTCGGAGATCGGATCGCCACCCATGTGGCTGGCATGTGCAGCCACCAGGTGCGTCGGCGCCATCATGACATGGCAGCCAGACCGGCTGCCTAGAAGCAGAGGGGAAAGGAGTCTTCATGATCAAGGTCGCGGACTTTATCATCAATACGCTGGCGGAACGGGGCATCGACAAAATGTTTGTGGTCTACGGCGCCGCGAACGGGGATTTGATCGATGCGTTCACCCGCACGGGCGCCACGGAGTATGTCGCGGTCATGCATGAGCAGGCCGGCGGTTTCGCAGCAGAAGCCTATGCCAAAGTGAAAGGCGTCCCCGGCGTGGCGATCGCGACCAGCGGGCCGGGTGGGATGAATCTCCTCACAGCGATGGGGAACTGCTTTTACGATTCCGTAGCCTGTGTATTTCTGACCGGCCAGATCAATTCGCGCTTCTTACGGCCCGATCCCTCCATCCGGCAAATCGGGTTCCAGGAGACGGATATCGTCGCGATGGCGGCGCCGGTGACCAAATACGCCAAGATGATTCTAAAAGCGGAAGACGTCCGGTATGAACTGGAAAAAGCGCTGTGGCTCTGCCAACAGGGGCGACCCGGCCCGGTGCTGCTGGATATCCCCCTCGACGTGCAAAAAACAATGGTCGATGCGAAACAACTCACCGGCTTTGAACCGCCTGCCGCCGCGAGTTTCGATGTCGCCGTGGTGGATGACCAGATTGCGCGCTTCATCTCAGAACTGCAGACGTCAGAACGGCCGGTCATTCTCGTCGGCGGCGGGGTGCGCTTGGCCGATGCGCAGGATGACGTGCGTGAATTGGGCCGGCGCTTGAACGTGCCCTGCTTCCCAACTTGGAATGCCCTGGATGTCATCACCTCGGACTACGAGAACTACGGCGGCCGCGTCGGCACCTACGGCGGAGCCGGACGAAACTTCGGCATCCAGAACAGCGACCTGCTCCTGTCCATCGGCAGCCGCATCTCCGGTCGGATCACCGGCGGAAATGTACAGAGCTTTGCGCGTCAAGCCAAGAAGTATCTGGTGGAAATCGATCCGGCCATGGTGCAGCGAAAGTTCCAGCAAGTGCCTTTTGATGTGAACATCCTGTGCGATGCCAAGGTCTTCACCCGGCACCTGATCGCCGCGCTCGATCGCCGAAGCAAGCCGCTGCCCGATTATTCGGGTTGGACGGCACGAGTGATGGAGTGGAAGCATCAGTACGATCCGGTCCGGCCGGAGTTTTTTGCGCAACGCGAGCGCGTGCATCCCTATGCCTTCATGCGGCGCCTGTCCGAGAAGATGAGCGCGACGGATATTCTGGTGGGGGACTGCGGCGGCAACATCGTCGTCAGCAACCACGCGTTCGAAACCAAGTATGGCCAACGAAACCTGACCAACAACGGCAATTCGCCGATGGGCTTCTCCTTTGCCGGCGCCATGGGCGCCTGGTTCGCCGATCCCACACGCCAAGTCGTCTGTACGATCGGTGACGGCGGATTCAATATGAATCCGCAGGAGCTGCAGACCTTCATCAACTATGGCGTCAAAGTCAAAACGTTCATCTTGAACAACCATATCTACGGGATTACCAAGGCCTACCAGGAGACGAATTTTCAAGGACGTGCCGAAGCCTGCGGGCCGAAGGGATACCATCCTCCTGACTTCCTCAAACTCGTGCAGGCGTACGGGATCAAGACCGTGGCCATCAATAATCATGGCGAGATGGATGCGAAGATCGACGAGGTGCTTCAATTCGACGGCCCGGTGGTTTGTGATGTGGACATGCACGAGTTTCACACCTACGAACCCAGGATCTTCGGATGGAAGACGCCCATCGAAGATATGTATCCCTATCTGCCTCGTGAAGAATTCCGAGCGAACATGGTCATCGAACCGGCCGACGGGTGGATGAATCCTGAATATCCGGATGTCGTCCGCCGGGACGTCCAATCACAGCCGTAACGAATCGAGCCTACTGCCGATGCACGATCATTGGGTCTATGACCGACGAATGGTCTTCCAAGCGAGGTGATGTATGAAGGTATTGTTGCTGTATCCCACCTGGACCGGCGCCTACGGGCTTTTCGGCCATTTCGCGCGTAGAAACTCAACCTGGCCGCCGCTGAATCTGGCGCTCCTCGCTGCCATCGCCGAGCGCCATGGCCATGAGGTTACCATTCTGGACGGTGAGGCGGAGCACATCCCCCTCGATGACATGGTCCGAAAAGCCGTGGAACAGAAACCAGATCTTATCGGGTTCACGGCCACCAGCCCGTTCTTCCACCTCAGTAAGGCGGTGGCGGAAGGCATCAAGCGGCTTGCGCCGGACATTCCCATCGCGGTGGGCGGACCCCATATCACCATCATGAAAGAGAAGACGCTGCTGGAACCGTTCGATTATGCGTTCATCGGGGAGGCGGAAGAATCCTGGCCGCAATTCTTGAATCACTATGAACAAGGCAAGGATCTCTCCGCCGTGGCCGGGCTTATTTTTCGACGGGACGGTGCGATTGTCTCGACAGGGCAACCAGCCGACATCACCAATCTTGACGAGTTGCCGGTGCCGGCCCGACATCGGCTGCACATGCCCCACTATAGACTGGGCACCCTGCGGGGACGGCTGCCCTTCACGTCGATCCAAACCATGCGCGGCTGCCCCTGGAAATGTATTTTTTGTGCCTCCGAAGCCCTCAAGACGACGGAGATGCGGGTGCGTTCCCCACGCTCGGTCGTGAATGAAATGAAGCAAGTGGTGGAGACCTTCGGGACCAGGCATTTTTACATTGTCGACGATGTGATGACCCTCTGGAAGGAGCACATTCTGGAAATCTGCGACTTAATCGACCAGGAAGGGCTGACCATTACCTTTGAAGGCAGCACCCGGGCTAATTTGGTGGAAGAAGAGGTGATTGCGCGCCTGGTCAAGAGCGGGTTGATTCGTCTGTCGTTCGGACTGGAAACCGTGGATCCCGAAATACGGAAAACCATGAAGAAGCAAGTCCCCCTCGAACACTATGTCAAAGCCAACGGCATCTGCAACAAATACGGAGTCGAAGCGTTGAACTCCGTGATGATCGGATTGCCGGGAGAAACGCGAGACACGGTTCGGGCGACGTTGAAATTCTTACGCCAGGCCCGGGAGGTGAAGCAGGCCAACTTTGCCATCGCGGTGCCCTATCCCGGCACGGAGTTTCACAGTTTGGCGGTGAAGGGTGAGAAGGGCGTGCGATTGATGACGCAAGACTTCTCTGAGTACAGGCGCTATGGCTCGGCGGTGACGACGGTAGGCGATTTGACACCCACCGACCTCATCGATCTGCAAAACGAAGGCTTTGTCAGTATCTATTCCGCTCCATGGCGGTGGGTGCCCATGTTGCAAAAACATGGGGTCATCGGCGGAACACTGATGCTCGTGCGTGTCGCCCGCCTTCTGTCAAAGAAACTGTTTGCCGATTCAGGGACGTCGTCACAGGAACAGCTTGTGAGTCTGGGAGATGGCGCCTTTGGGCACATACAGGATCCGGCGATGGCCATGGCACCGGCAGCAGTTCCTGCAACGAGTACTGCAGGCACGGGATCATTGTTGCAAATCACACCAGCATCCCGAACAGCGGCGCCGGCCGGTCATTTCGGTGATCCGCGAAACCCGAACGGGTAACTTATAGGGGAAGGGGTCTGGACACGATGACGACCATTCGCGCCAACGCACTCCTCATCCAACTGGAATTTCCTACCTGGGCGGCCGCGCGCCCCTGGACCTATTCGGCCAATTTTGCCGTCCAAGAAGGCCTCACGGCCAACGGTGTGACCTCTCTTACCATTCCGGCGATTGCAGAGACTCCTTGCTCCAGCCCCGCCTCCTGGGTCTATCACGCCAAGAAGATGCTGGCCGGACGGCGCTTCGACCAAGTCTGGTTATGGCTGATTCATACTCCGCTCGACCAAGCCACGTTGGAATGGGTGGCTGAGTTGGCGCCGGTGCGGGTCGGGGTGCTCATGGAGTCGCTTCGCTATGATGCGGAAGACTATGCCTGGGCGCCGCAGCTGAAACATCGGCAGGGACAACTCGAAGTGCAGCTTCCTTATCTGACCCACGTCCTCGCGCCCGATGAACAAGATGCCGCCGCTCTCAACGCGCGTGGACTGGCTAACGCGCTCTGGTGGCCACCGATGGTCCCGGAACGATTCATCGTCAGCCCCGCTACCCGCCCGCTTCAATCACAAGCCGTCTTCCACGGAACGCCGTACGGACGACGTCAGAATTGGGTGGGCAATACGTTCCTCAAGAACCGGCTCCACTGCGCGAAAGCGGTGCACCCTCAAACCAGAAACCAACAGTTATTCGATCAGCTGCAACAAACGGCCGCGCAATACCTACGTGAAAACCATGTGGTGACCGAATCCGCCACCCTCGAATACGTACAGGCGCTTCAACAGATCCGACTCGCAGAGTTCACCGAATGGATGGCACAGCTTCCACAGTGGCCGGCCGTGGTGAACTTACCGAGTTTGGCCAAATTTTATGGAGGTCGTGTCATCGAGGCCATGGCGGCAGGACGGCCGGTCATTTCCTGGAATATTCCTGATCATCCACAGAATATGGGCTTATTCGAACCTGAGAAAGACATCTTGCTGTTCCAGCAAGATGACCCGGGAGCGCTCGCTCAGCAAATCGATCACGTCCTGCACGATCGTGCATTCGCCGAATCGCTGGCGCAACAGGCACAGGGCAGGATCAAACGGTATCACACGGCCGAACGTCGTCTGCGGGGTACGCTTGATTGGATTCGAACAGGAACAGCGCCAGACTATGGGCTGTCGACCCAAGGCGAGCAACGGCCGCCGAGAGAAACCTCTTCTATGGTGCTTGCACAGCCTCCCTCGACGGTCCACTCAGTGAACCAGAGGGCACCTCGAACGGTCCATCCATCATCCGGCGAGGCGACTATGGATCAGAACGAGTTTTATGTGGACTTGTTTGTCAACAAGCCGGCCTGGTCCACACCAGAGCCGAACCCCGACGAGGCCGCGCGCTGGTCAAAAATCGCGTCGTTTCTCGAATATGTCCTGCGACAGACGCGCCGCGAGGATCCTCGTCGCACCTTGCGAATTCTCGATGTGGGATGCGGTCGCGGATGGCTGACGAATCTTGCGACGGCTTACGGAACCTGCGAGGGGATTGAACCGGTCGCCGGCGTCGTCGAACATGCGCGCCGCATGTTTCCCTACATTCGCTTTGAAGCGGGCACTCCCGAGTCGGTCCTCGCAAGGCCAGACTTTAGGCCGTTCGACGTTGTACTCTGCTCGGAAGTCATCGAACATGTCCCGCACCCTGACAAACCGGCGTTCGTCAATCAACTGGCACGACTCCTCACTTCTGATGGATATCTTATTCTCACGACTCCGAGAGGGGACGTGTGGGATGAATGGCGACGGATCGCCCCCCCGAATCAGCCGGTGGAAGATTGGGTCACGGAGCAGCAGCTCGGTCAGCTACTGAGTGATGGAGGATTTTGTCATTTGGGCATGGAACGGATCCCGATCGAGGTTCCATCGCTGCGGTATTTTCCCGCCGCGACACCCCATGATGTTCGCACCTTCAGGCTCATGCCGATCTATCAAGTGTGGGCCTGCCGGCGCGCCGCTACGTCTGTCGCGCCATCGATGGCCTTTACCCGGCCCCCGATGGTCTCGATCATTGTGCCGACCCACAACCGACCCGAGCGCTTGCGTGTCGCGCTTGAAAGTGTGAATCGGCAACAGTACCAGGACTTTGAAGTGATTGTGGTGAATGACGGCACCATCCCGGTCGAGTCCGTGGTGGTAGAGATGAACCTCGCCGGACGCATGACCCTGGTGAACCACGACCACAACCGTGGGTTGGCCGCCTCGCGCAATACCGGCCTTCGGCTCGCGAAAGGCACCTACATCGCGTACCTCGATGACGACGACCGGTTCCTGCCCGATCACCTTGGCACGCTCGTCGGGTTTCTCGAACGCGGAACCCACCAGATCGCCTATACGGATGCCTGGCGCATTGTCGAACAAGAGGTAGAAGGGGTACTGACAGAAGCTGGTCGCGACCGGCCACATTCCTCCGACTTCGCTGCACCTCGATTGCTCGTTGAAAACTATATTCCGGTCCTCTGCCTGATGCATCGCCGGGCCTGCCTGGATGAAGTCGGACTGTTCGACGAAAGCCTGTTCGTGCATGAAGACTGGGACCTGTGGATCAGACTCGCCACCCAATATCCCTTCGCGCATATTGCTCAGACCACCGCAGAATTTACCTGGAGAAGCGACGGATCGTCGATGACCAGTCGCGACCAGGATGCGTTCTCCCGAACCATGGACATTATTTATCGAAAATACTTTCCATACGCCGCCGCACATCCGAGAATACTGGCAGCGCAACGGGAACACCTGAGCGGACTGAAGGCCCGCGTCGCGAAGGCATCGTACCACTGCTCCATCATCATTCCCGTCTGGAACAATGCCGATTTGACGCAGCAATGTCTGACCGCCTTGGCGGAGGTTACCGATGGGGTGACCTACGAAGTGGTCGTCGTCGACAACGGTTCGACCGATGGAGTGCAGAATTTTATGCAGACACTCGGCGGTGATGTGCAGGTTATCCGCAATCAGGAAAATCTCGGATTCGCCAAGGCCTGCAATCAGGGCGCGCGGGCGGCGCGAGGGGAATATCTGGTCTTTCTGAATAACGACACGATTCCTTTAAAGGGATGGTTGGCGCCGTTGATCGAGGAAGTCCGCATCCATTCAGATGTGGCTGTCGTAGGGAGCAAATTGCTGTACGAAGACGGCACGATCCAACATGCGGGTGTGGCGTTTTCTCGTGAATGGTTCTTGCCCTATCACATCTATCGTGGCGCCGATGCCCATGCCGCATGTGTGTCTCGTCGCCGGGAATTGGATTGTGTGACGGCGGCCTGCATGCTCGTGCGACGAGCGGTGTTCGACCAGGTGGGGGGATTCGACGAAGGGTATCGAAACGGCTTTGAGGACGTGGACCTCTGTCTCAAGGTTCGAGCGCAGAAATGGAAGATCATCTATCAACCGCAGAGCGTGCTGTATCATTTGGAAAGCCGGACGCCGGGCCGCAAGGCTCATGACAGCGACAACAGCCGCCGCCTCCATGACCGCTGGGCAACCTCCTGGTGGCTCGCTGATGAAGATCGTATTCACTTCGAGGATGGGTATGCACTGCACACGTATGTCGCAGACGGACAACTAAGCTACCGTCTCCGCCTGATCGACGATCCAACGATACGGGCGGAACGAGCGCTCGTGGCCGAGGTGCAGCGTGCCGCACAACGACGGGATCAGGACATGGTGGTCGCCCTCTTGAAACGAGTCGAGGAATGGCCGGACGATGTCTGGATACTCCGCTGGGCGGCTCTCCTGTGTCACGGCGTGATGCATCCGCAGTTGGCGATTCCATTCTGGCGACGTGTCCTGGCGTTAGAAGACGATTCGCAGGCCCGCATCGCGCTCGCCAAGCATGCACTCGAAACGGGATCCCTCGCTGAGGCTGACGCATATCTGGCCGCGCTGCTGAAGGGTGCCCCCTCTCATGGAGAAGGTTGGCTGTTGCGGGGGATCGTCGCCATGCAACAGAACCAATACGCAGAGGCGGAAAGCGCCTTCGAACGAGCCAAGCTGTTCGGCGCTGATCCACGCAAGGCATCGTTGGGAATGGTCATGGCCGCGATGGGTGCCAACCGCCCGGAGAGAGCCTGGGACCTGCTAGTGCCGCTCTGCGCGAATGAACCGGACGACGAAGAATGCATGCACTGGTTCCTGCGTTCTGGAACGGCGCTCGAACGGTGGGATGCGGTCGGCTCTCGTCTCACGACCTTTCTCGTTCGCAATCCCGGCAATATGGCCCTGCGGTTTGCCCTCGCCGGAGTGCTGCTCCGATCAGGCAAGCGGACGGATGCCCAGCGAGAATGTGACATGCTCCGCGCCCTAGACCCCACGTTCGATGGTTTGGACGAGCTAGCGAGAAGGCTGGCAGAACCCGAGGCTCACTTGATTCCAAACCATGCTGCCTAAATCAGCATCCAATAGCCGGGCACTGCTGATTCAGCTGGCCAGGTTGGGAGATCTCGTGCAATCGCTTCCTGCGATTGAGGCCATACAAGAACGATATCCGGAACGACCGTTGGATCTTCTATGCTCGGCGCCCTTGGCGCCTGTCCTCGCAAGGTCCCACGCCATTCGCCGAGTGATACCCTGGGACGGCGCTCAGTGGCGGGCCTGGGCTGATCAGTGGACGCAGGATCCGGCAGCGACCTTGCGCACAGTCCAGACCTATCTCGCCTCACTCGATGAGATCGGATACGACCGGGTCTACAACCTGAATCAGCATGCACGAGGCATTTTGATGACGCATCTTTTCTCCAGTCACTCCGTGCAAGCCGGTCAGGCGAGGCAAGCAGATCATGGCATGAGTCCATGGGCGCGATATCTCCGTCAGGTGGCCAAGGAGCGTGGAGAAAACCGTGTGCATCTGGCGGATGCCTGGTGCGGCATGTGCGGGGTGAGACCGCGAGGTCGTGCGCCTGTATTGGACGGACAGGAGGTCGAACTTCCTGAAGATCTCACCGCAATCGGTGAACGCAAGGGACTCTGGATTGCCCTGGTGACCGGGGCAGGGGATTCGGCACGTTGTGTCTCCCCCTCCGTGTGGGCTTCCTGGATAAGGGAGTTTCTTACGCAGGTGGATGACGGACAGGTGGTGTTGATCGGCAGCGGACACGAGCGTGAAACCGGGCAGGCGATTCTGGAAGCTGTTCCAACTCTGCTTCAGGGCCGAGTATGGGACACGACCGGCCGGACGACGCTGACTCAACTGATGACCTTACTCGGCAGATGCCGCTGGGTGATCGGCGCCGACACCGGACCGCTGCATCTGGCCACGCTTGTGGGAAGCCGCGCCCTGGGATTTTATTTCACGCGCGCCCGGGTTCATGAAACCGGTCCCTATGGAGAGGGTCATTGGGTCTATCAATATGCCACGCAGACTCAGCCGGACAGCTGGCCGATCATGGAAAGCATCGAATTGATATGTGACGGACGGCGACGTGCAGCGCCTGGTTGGACCCTGTGGAACAGTCACATGGATCGATGGGGAACCTTCTTCGACGACGGCTCCGGAAAAAAGGCGGTCGATCTCCAGCGAGCCGCAGTGTGGCACTCACTTTCTCCCACCTTGTACGAATCGGTTGCTGCATGAACTTGTTCAACGATAACGTCACGAGGTTGGCCGCACGATATCCAGACCTGGCAGCCTCCCTCAAATCCGCTGTCGGAGGAATACTCACCATCGAACCGGCGCGCAGCGGTGTACCGTCGGCGCGGCGGTCCGACCGATGGATTCACAGCGCCTATGATCCCATTCGTGAAGCCGATACCTGGGCCAACACCCATGCGCCGGCCTGCCAAGCGGGAGAAACCATCGTCGTCGCAGGAATCGGGCTGCTGTATCACGTGGAAGCCCTTCGCAAGAAACTCTCGCCGGACATCACCGTCGCCGTGCTGATTCCCAACATTGACGAATTCCACGATGCCCTCTCCGCGAGGCCACTCGAGCCCTGGGGCGAACAGATCGCCTGGCTCTTCGGAATGCCCGCGGACATCGCCCAGACGCTGACCAAGACCGGGCAACCCCTGCGCTGCCTGGCCTATGCGCCGGCATCACAAGCGGATGCCGACTTCCATAGCGCCTTTGAGCAAGCCTTGCGCCGAGGTATCGCGCGTCAGGCGGGAGGCCAACTGACCATCGCGCTGGTGGGACCGATTTACGGAGGGTCGCTTCCGATTGCCGGCTATGTCAAACGGGCGCTGGAAACGCTCGGTCACAAGGTGCAGTGGATCGACCATAGTCTCCACGCGCCCAGTTACGAAGTCATGGGCACGCTGAAGGACGCGCGTAACCGCCAGCTGATGCAAAGTCGCATGGCGGAAGTCTTGAGCCAATGGACCTTGGCCACGCTAGCCGAATCTCCCCCCGATCTCGTGTTGTCGCTCGCCCAGGCCCCATTGACGTTGCCGGTCCTGGAACATTTGCGCAAGAAGAAATTTCTCACGGCCATGTGGTTCGTGGAGAACTACCGTCATCTCACCTATTGGCAACAGATGGCGCCGGGATATGAGTTTTGGTTTGTATTTCAACAGGGGCAATGTCTGGATGCCTTCCGGCAGGCGGGCGCGCGGCATGTCAGCTACTTGCCGATGGCGGCAGACCCGGTCGTACATCATCCTGTGATCCTACCTGACGAAGATCGGCGTTATTACGGCGCAGACGTGTCGTTCGTTGGCGCGGGATATCCCAATCGTCGGCGGCTCTTCCCGACACTGCTTCGCCAACCCTGGTCATTCAAACTGTGGGGCAATGAGTGGGACGGAGCCGACGACCTCCGCTTCGTGCTGCAATTGAAGGGGGCGCGGATCGATACCGCCACCTGTATGAAGGTCTTCAACGCGACGACCATCAATTTGAACCTGCATTCGACCACCGGGGTCGGGATGGACCCGCAGGCCGATTTCGTCAATCCACGCACCTTCGAACTGGCGGCCTGTGAGGCCTTTCAATTGGTTGATCACCGCTCGCTGCTCCCGGAGTTCTTCACCGACCAGGAGATGGTTTCATTTCGTGCCTTCGATGAAGTTCCCGGGCTGGTTCGACGATGGTTGGGAGATCCTGCGGCTCGACAGGCGATGACGACGGCGGCTCGTGCGCGCGTCTTGAACGCCCATACCTACGTGCATCGAATGAGGGACTTGCTGGCGCAGATCGGGCTGTCTCAGCCGGATCGAGTGGGCGCGGTATTGCGAGGTGACCGGCAACAGGAAGCCTTGGTCACACGGTGTGCCGATGATCTTCCTCTGGAATCGCTTCTCAAGGAATGTCCGGCAGGACAACGCATTGAGCTGAAAGATGTCGCGGCGAAAATTCGTACCAAAGGGCCGTCGGCAACCCTCAAGCGCGAAGAGTTGATGGTGCTGATGCTGGACGAGTATCGGAGCGAGACACGCGATTTGGTATGAGTAAACAAGTTCTTCTCATCAATATTACTCGGATGGGCGACCTGGTGCAGATGGGCACGTTGCTGCAGCGTCTGCAACATGAGTGGCCGGGAGCGGCGATCGATCTCGTCGTCGACCAACGGTTCGCTTCGGTCGCGAGCCTCCTGCCGCACCTTCGGCACATCGTGGCCTATGACTTTCATCGTTTGGTCGATGAGAGCCGGGTCCAAAGCAAAGATGTCGTGACCCTGTACCGCGAGATGACACGTTGGGCCGCGCCATTGGTCGAGGCACAGTATGACCGTGCCATCAATCTCACCTTCAACCGACGGAGCGGGCTTCTGACCTCGTACGTCGGGGCCAGAGAGGTTCGCGGCATCGCCGCCCCGAAGGACGGGGACGTGGCAATTCATAATCCATGGATGGCTTATTTGACGGACGTCCACAGCCAGCGACAGTTCAACCACTTTAACCTTGTGGATATCTATGCTTTAGGCGGGAGTGGCCCCGGACCTTTTGCGCCAATGTCCCTCACCCTGCCTTCAAGCGCGACGCAATGGGCACGCGAGTTTTTCGCCCCTCACGGTGGAGAGCAGATTCCATGGATGGCGGTGCAGGTCGGCGCCAGCGATGCCATGAAAGCCTGGCGGCCTGAGTTATTCGGCCAGACCTTGGCCGACCTGAGTCGCCGGACACAGGTTGGCTATGTGTTTATCGGCACGGAAGAAGAACGGAAAGCCATTCGTATCGCCCAAACCACTTATCGTCAGGCCGGGGGCATTGCGCCTCTCTGCGATGCAGTCGGGCGTACAACCTTGCCGCAAGTGGCTGCTGTATTGGCACAATGCCGGCTCTTACTGACCAACGATACCGGCCCCATGCACCTCGCGGTGGGGGTGGGGACTCCGGTCATCGATCTATCAGTCGGGCATGTCGACTTCCGGGAAACCGGCCCCTATGGACCGGGGCATTGGATCGTGCAGCCGGATACGGGCTGTGCTCCATGCGGTTTTGATCAGGTCTGTTTTCATCACGCTTGCAACGAACGACTGGTTCCGGATCAGATCGCAGGATTGTGCCTGCACGTGTTGACCGGAGACGCCTTTCCTCAATCATTGACCGGCGTGAAAGTCTATCGCTCCCGAGTCGATGAGGATGGACTGGGCGGTGTGGATCTCTGTGCCGGACGGGAAGATCCCACGGTCAGCTGGTATGGCCGGTTCTGGCGCCGCTTCTGGTTCGAACAATTTACCGGAATATCCAGCCAGGTGCCGGCCGGTACTGAGCTCCCTCCGGATTGGGGTGACGCGATGGCGCTTCTGGATCATCTGGCGCCTCTGGCTGCCACGCTCGTGTCGAAAGCGGAGGAACTCGTTCGCTTAACGAAACAACGTCCCGTGCCGGTGACCGCCTTGCAACAGATGCAACTGCGCGAGCACATGGATCGCCAGAAGATCGTGGCCCTCAGTATGCAAAGGCCGGCGACCGCTTCCTTGGCAGTGAGCCTGGTGCGGGATACCCATGGAGATGACGGCCATGACCTCACCGGCATGGCGCAATCCCGTCTCGCCACCTATCGACGATGGCAACGGCGACTTCAGTCCGTCGCAACCCAGTTTCGTTCGCTCCGGAAACCAGACCTGCGCGTGAATCACGGGGTGTCGCGCCCCCTTCCCATGGCGCGGTCCGCTTAGCAGGACCGTGGACGTGGTTTGACACTCTTTCAAAGGAGTCTCGTCATGCACATTACGCTCGATGGAGAACAGTGGCAACTGTCCGATAACACCTCCCTCATGGAGGCCCTGGCTGCGATCAGCGACAGGGCTCAGGCTCAGCATCGCATCGTGACGTCGTTGACCATCGGTGGCAAGGCGATCAGCGATCGAGACCTTGTGCCGGCGTTCTTGAACCAAGTCGGTCAGGGACTGGGGCCGATAGCCGCCGTCTCCCAATCGCTTCACGCCATTGTTACCGACGCCAGACAGGCCATCATACGTTTCGCCGGCCAGTTGTATGCCGACGGGCAGGTGCTGCTCGCTCCGTTGCGGTCCGGAACCGGGCAAGTGGGATCGATTGATGCCTGGCTCGGTCGCCTGGCGGATTACACCGAGATGTTGGAAGCCGGCCACAAGCAAGGAGTCGCGGGCCTCTCATCCGCCACGCTGCTCCCATGGATTCAGGAACTCTTGGCCGCACGATCCTGTTCCGACCCCGTTCGCGTCGCCGATCTCCTTGAATATGAATTATTGCCGCGGCTCACTGACGCCACTGTGGCCGCTTAATGTTCGTTGGTGTTCGATAGGGCAGACCAACGGATGATACCCCTCATTACAGGCATTTCGTGTGCTTCTTGAAACACTTAAGTCTTCCTGACGGGCTGCCGATAAGGGGCACAGCGATACGGTAACCGGAGGAGCGGGGATGTGCGCACATCTTCACCAGACCTCGTTACCATCTCGTCGGCACGGACGCTGACGATTCTCCCGTAGTAGTGCAGAACCTTCAGGAGGAAGTACGTCATGGCATTAGTCGTCAATACCAACATCTCGTCGCTGTCGGCACAGCGGAATCTTGGAATCAATCAAGCCCAGCTGGCTCGTTCCGTCGAGCGGTTGTCGTCAGGATTGCGCATCACTCGCGCATCGGATGACGCCGCCGGATTGGGCGTGTCCGAAACCTTGCGTGCACAGATTCGCAGTATTAATCAGGCCAACCGGAACGCCGGAGACGGCATCAGCTTGACACAGGTCGCGGACGGCGCTGCGGCGTCGATCGGCAGCTTGTTGTCTCGTATGCGTGAGTTGGCGACTCAATCAGCGAGCGGAACGGTCGGGACGACCGAACGGTCATACCTGGATCAGGAATTTGTCGCGTTGCGCTCTGAAATCGATCGAATTTCGGTCACGACGGAATTCAACGGTCAACCGCTTCTGAGCGGATCCAGCAATACCTTCGAGGTGTTCATCGGGTTCAAGAGCGGGACGGGCAACTCGTTGTCGGTCGCGTTGAATGACCTCGATGTGGCCGCGGTGGGATTGACCGGAGCAAGCGTGTCGACCGCGGCGGCCGCACAGACGGTGCTCGCGTCGATCGACGGCGCGATCAGCACGGTGGCTACCGCCCGTGCGAATTACGGATCGATTCAGGCCCGGTTCGAGGTTGCGATTCAGAACCTGACGGTCACAGCTGAGAACTTCACGGCAGCAGAATCCCGTATTCGTGATGCGGACATTGCCCATGAAACATCTGTGTTCACGAAGAACCAGATCCTCACACAATCCGGCATTGCGGTGTTGGCTCAAGCCAACTCGCTGCCACAGCAGGCCCTGGCGCTGCTGCGAGGATAAGGCATCACCCGTCGGATAGCCCTCTCTTCGGGGAGGGCTATCCCCGGACTGATCCTGGGAGGGTAACATGGTCCAAGACGTATCAAAAAATGCGGACCTCCTCGCAGCCACTCCTCATGCGAGCCAGAATGCTTCGCAGCATACCCCCGTACGGAAAGCAGAGGCACGAGTCCCCGAACCTCAGTCCTCTGGGGGTGAGGTCAATAAGAAAGAACTCGAACAGGCGCTCACACGTGTGCGTGAGGTGTTTCAAAAAGCCGATTCCCGCGTGGAGTTTTCGATCGACCCAGAACTCGATCGGGTGATCGTCAAGATCATGGACGGGGATTCCGGCACCGTGATTCGCCAGATTCCACAGCAGGAAGTCCTCGAGCTTGCCAAGAGCTTAGAGACTCCAACCGGACTGTTGCTACACCACAAAGTGTAGCGGGGTTCACGACATGAAAGGGATGTCATGGCGATTAGTTTCGGCGGATTAGGCAACGGCGTGGACTTTGGCCAAGTTGTCTCCGAGTTGGCTAAAGTCCACCGTCTGCCGATCGACAAACTGACGTCCAAGAAGAAAGATCTCCAAACCAGGCTCACGGATTATGGGTCCCTCGGTACCAAGCTCCTTGCCCTCCAGAGTGCGGCGAACGCCCTACGGTTGCCGGCCGGTTTCGACCGCTCCATCAGCAGCGTCAGCGACGAGAAGGTATTAACCGCCCAAGCCTCGGCAGGAGCCGCAACTGGTAGCTATACCGTTCAGGTCACGCAGCTGGCCAAAGCCCATCAGATTACCAACAAAGCCGCGAAGGCTGTGTCCAGCACCACCACCGCCATTGTATCCGGCGGATCTGGCACGTTCACGTTTAAAGTCGGCACCGGCAGCAACCAAACGATTACCCTTAGTGATGGCGCCACGCTCGAAGACCTTCGTTCAGCCATTAACGATCTTGGCACCGGCGTGTCAGCCTCGTTGATCAATACCGGTACGGAAGCAAGCCCGGCCTATCGGTTGACGCTTACGGCGACCTCCTCAGGGGCCGCCAATACCGTCACGGTCGTGGCCGATACGACCAGCCTTGACTTCTTGAACGCGAGTGGAACCGGAGGCAGCGATACGTTGCAGGCAGGGCAGAACGCCATCCTGGTGATCGGAGATCCGGATGCAACCACCATCTCCATTGAGCGGGAAAGCAATGTGATCACCGATGCCATTCCGGATGTCACGCTCATGTTGAAGAGCAAGACCGCCACCACTCCCGCCGTGGTCCCCGTGACGGTCAATGTCACCGCCGACCCCGACAGCGTCAAGACAAACATCAAAGCCTTGGCGACGGCCTACAACGACATCGTCAAGTTTATCAATGAGCGCAGCGGCTACGACATTACGACGAAAACCGGTGGAATTTTCTTCAACGAGAACACGGCGCGGAACGTCCTCAGTCAACTGCGCAGCGCGCTCTCAGGGCAGGTCGACGAGCTCTCCACGTACAAGACGTTGGGCGCGGTCGGGTTCAAAACAGAGCGCGACGGCACCGTCACCATCGAAGACGCCAAATTGGATTCGGCACTGGCGAGTAACTATGCCGCTACGAAAGCGTTGTTTGTGACGCAGTCGACATCGACCGGGATCGCGGAGCGTATCACCCAAGCAGTCGATTTTCTCGATAGCGTCGACAGCGGCGCCTTTACCATTCGGAAGAATTCCATTACGGACCAGATCAGTAAACTGACCGCCGAGATCGGCCGTAAAGAAGACATTGCCGCCCAATATGAGGAACGGCTTCGCCTTCAGTTTGCCGCACTGGATGGACTGTTACAGAAACTACAGGCACAAACCAGCTCCCTTCAGGCGCTGAGATAACCGATAGGGTCACTATGATTGCCAATGCCGCCAATGCCTACCAACAGACGCAGGTCATGACCGCCAACCGGGTGCAACTGATCGTCCTGCTCTATGACTCGGCGATCCAGTCGTTGGACCTGGCCCGGGAAGCCATTCTCACCAACAACTATAAGGACAAGGCCCGCTTCCTCGATCGCAGCATTGCCATCTTCGGGGAATTGTCGAGTGTCCTGGATTTCGAGCGAGGCGGGGAGATCGCCGTGTCGTTGCACCGCTTGTACGACTACATGGTTCAACAGTGCATACAAGCCAACCTTCGACACAATGGAAAGCACCTGGACGCGCCGATTCGATGCTTGACCACGTTGCGCGAAGGTTGGCAGGTTGTCGCCCGGCAAGAAGCGGTGGCCCATGTCGGCACCTAGTCCGCGTCAGGCAAAGCCTCTCCACGAGACTCACTCCATCGAAGAACTCACAACTGAAGCCCTTGAAGCAGCGCAGGCAGGTGACTGGGATCGAGTGGATGCCTGCTACACCGCCCGCGGGATCAGCCTGGCCACAGGCGGAGTGGATCGCACCGTCGCCCAGCGGTTGGTGACCATCGATGAACAGGTTCGCGCGGCGGTCCTTGTGGCGCAAGCAGCGATATCCGGACAGCTCGGCGACGCCGCACAGGTCACCCGCCATCTCCGCCGATTACGTGAAAGTAGCGGACCGCTCGCTGGTGAGAGCGGTACGATGCATCATGAAGCATAACCCTGTGCAGATCATGCCCCGCATCGAGAGCGGGCGGCCTTAGAGGCGCCGGCGCGCAGGCCTGTTCGACGAGACCAATTCCCGCTCGCATTTGATATGCCACGGACGGCAACCATAGTGATTTCGTACCCGACCGAGCTCCGACTCCGGCAGGCTCGCGCCCTTTGGACGCACATCGTTATCCGACGTCTTCTGGGAACAGAAAACCGTTCCATCCTGGCCCCACAGACCAGCGCTCACCGGACCCTTGGCCGCAAGAATATTCCTCGCTCAACGGCAACCGACATGCATACAAGAGGCTCGTTATGACTCCTCCACGGGGCACGTCTTTCACAACCACTCACAATGACATCAAAAATGACGAGCGGCGCGAATGGTTGCGCATCGATGACCGGCTGCTGCTCGAGTATCGACTGTTCGACGAGCCGGCAGAGGCCATGAATCTCTATCTGCCTCCGGTGACGGAGGACACCATCGCCACTACCGTCTCGAAACCGACAGTCGATTTATTGGCTCGAGCGGGCGAGACTTTCACGGGTTCTCCGTTGTTTCCCTGGGTGTCGAAGATCGACTGGATGCTCGAGACGATTCTCAAGTCGTTGGCGAAGAGTCACCCGGGAAGTGTGAATATTGCACGACTAACGGATGTGGATATCAGTGCCGGCGGTGTGGGATTCAACACTCCCCGGCAATTCCAGGCGGAGGATGTGTTGGCCCTCAAACTCATTCTTCCACCGTTCAGCATGATCGAGACGACGGCGCGCATTATCCGAGTGACCGCGGCAGAAAAGGCAGAGACGGGGTTTCACGTCGCTACACAGTTTGTTGAACTGGCAGGCGACGATCAGGAGCTGATTATTCGCCATATTCTTCAGGTTCAAGCCGAACGCTTACGGGCGAGGAAAGCGGCGCACTGAGCGCGCCCACCTTTAGGCGGCCTGTTCAGGTGGCAGAGGATTCTCGGCCAGCACAGGCGTAGGACGGGTTAGGAGGGTGAGCAAGGTCTGAGCCGCTTTCTCGAGGGCCAGTGACGCCGGTGCAGTCGGCTCAAACTCGACGACCGGCAGATAACTGCGAACCGCGCGAGTCATAGCCGGGTCATCCGGAATCTCACCCAGCATCGTCAGGTCCCCACCGACGTATTCCTTCAACAGTTTCTTTAACTGCAGCACATTGACACGCGACTTCCCTGATACTCGGTTGACGATAAGGTGGGGCTGAAATCCCTCTAGCGTCCGGCTCGCTGTCTCTCGCGCGTTGGGATCAGTCTCTCCGACAGCCTGGATGACCTCCTCGATACTGGAAAAGTCGCGATCGGAGAGTGTCTCGCTGACGGCATCCCGCGATAAAAAGGCTGACAGGACGCGGCGAATGGCGGCAAGCTTGATAAAGCGATACAGATCGAGGACAGAGGTCGGATCCGGAGTCGCCACCGTCAGATAATGATCGGCCATGAGAAAAAAGTCGAGCGCATGGTAACTCGTGCCTGCGCCGATATCGACGAGGATGACATCGGCTTGGAGTTGTCGAAAGTGGCGAATGAGTCGTTTTTTCTTTGCATAGGGAAGATTGGCCGTAGCCAGGGTGTCTCCCGTGCCGGGAATCAGTTGGAGGAAGGGATGCGCCGAGACTGGCTGGAGGACATCATCCAAGCACTCGACCCGACGTTCGATAAAGTCCGTCAACGTGAGGGGGGGGTGCAGCATGCCGAACAGAATATGAGCGTCGGCGCCTCCCACGTCCAGATCGGCCAACACCACCCGCTTACCCTGCTTCGCCAGCAACATGGCCAAGTTGGCGGCCATCACACTTTTACCCACACCGCCCTTCCCTGAGCCTACCGAAACAATAGTCGCCATCTGGACTGGTCTCTCGCCCTTGTGTGTATTTGCCATTCTTACTTTCGGTCTCAAGCGGACAAAACATAAGCGGAAGTGGTGCGGAATGCTCTCGTGGTCCTCCCTGCAACCGCCCAATCAACCGACCGCTCCTATTTCACCCCATTGCCGAGAAACTGGCAATTAAAGTTTGAGACCGTGCCCACCGATACCTTATCCATCATGAACGATGCCATCGCAGCAACAACCAAGGTCAACGTCGACAGTGCACCGTCTTCGGAGAGCGAGATTTTGACCGTGATGGAGGTGGCGCGATTTCTGCGCGTGCCTAAGTCCACGGTGTATAAGCTCGCACGCCTGGGGCAGCTCCCGGCCTCCAAAATCGGGAAACATTGGCGCTTTCTCCGGCGCGACATTCACGAATGGATGCACAGCCGGACCCAGCAGAACTGACTTCCCCTGCGAGAGGGAAGCGTGCAGCGCTGGGAGGAACGCGAGCGGCGTCGGACGCCCCCGGTGTCCGACGCATTCGCCCTATCACCTGCAACGGTTCATAAGAGGCATTCAATGGCCGACACAAATACGGTCAGAAAAGCGGACCTACCCGCGACCAAGCTGACTCCCGACACCTTCAAACAGCTTCGGGATCTGATCTACGAAAAGACCGGCATTCATTTTCAGGGCAACAAGACCTATCTGCTGGAAAGTCGGTTGCTGCCTCGCTTAAAAGCCTGCCGGTGCCAGACATTCGAAAGCTATCTCAATTATTTGCGCTTCGACGCCTACCGTGATCGGGAGGTCACCGAACTCTACACGGTCATTACAACCAATGAAACGTACTTCTTTCGCGATGAAGCGCAGCTCGAGACCTTCATGAAGGTCATGATTCCAGAGGTCATGAAAACGAACGCGGAGACGAAGCAGCTACGAATTTGGAGCGCCGCCTGCTCCACCGGAGATGAACCCTATACCCTGGCGTTGCTGCTGCGCGACTATCCTCCGCTGGCCGCCTGGACGATCGATATCTTGGCGACGGATATCAGTGAAAACGTCCTGAATATTGCCAGAGCTGCCAGTTATAGCTCCCATTCGCTCCGCAAGGTTCCTCCGGCCATGCGGGCAAAGTATTTCACCGGGACGGCCGAGCATCAGACACTCGTGCCCCAGGTGAAGGATATGGTGCGATTCATGAACGTAAATCTCTACGACCGTCCCCGACTCAAACTGGTACGCGGCATGGATATCGTGTTCTGCCGTAACTGCCTCATCTATTTTGACGACAAAGCCAAAGCGCAAATCGTCTCGGACTTGCGCGATGCCTTACGCCCTAAAGGGTACTTGATGATCGGGTTTTCCGAGACGTTGCACGACACCACCGGACTCTTTCGAGGCATTCACGCAGGCCGTTCCGTTATTCATGAGAAACAGTAAGGAGGATAACTCATGCCAGCTGACCCCAATATGAAAATTCTCGTGGTTGATGACATGTCCACCATGCGGCGTATCGTCAAGAACATTCTCAAACAACTTGGCTTCAACAATTTGGAAGAAGCCGAGAATGGTCAGGATGCATTGACCAAGTTACATGCCGACACCTACGGCTTCGTGGTGTCCGATTGGAATATGCCGGTCATGATGGGAATCGACATGCTGCGCGCCATCCGCGCCGACGAGAAACTAAAAAAAATTCCAGTCCTGATGGTCACGGCCGAGGCACAGAAAGAAAACCTCATGGAGGCCGTCCAGGCCGGCGTCAGCAACTATGTGGTCAAACCGTTCACCGCCGAGACGATGCAGGAAAAGATCAACAAGATTTTCAAGTAATCGACTCCTAACCGGTGAGGGTGATGATGGCGCAATCACGTGGGCCAGCACAGTCGCGAGACGAGATGAACGAACCTGAACAGGACGGGAAGGCGCCCGATACCAAGCTGTATGAGGAACTCGGAGAGCTGGCACGATTTATCGATACCACGATGAGGACCCTGTCCGAATTCAGTGCGCCGGTCAACAGCTCGACAGAACAACTGCCTCAAGCGCTGACCCATCTCACCAATCTCAAAACGCTGACCGAACAGGGGACACATGAAGTCATGCTTCAAGTGGAGGCCATCCAGGACAACCACACCCAGATCATTACCATGCTCAAGGAGCTGACACAGGCGCTGCAGCAGGCGCAGGTGTCACCCGCGCTCATGCAACAGTTCCAGAAAGTCGGGCAGCAGCTCGGACAGGACGACAAGCGGCTGCTCGACATCATGACGGCACTGTCGTTCCAAGATCTGGTGGCGCAGAGCGTCAATAAACTCGTGACGATTCTCGACGAGGTCGAGCACAAGCTTCTCCAACTGGTGGTGGTGTTCGGCCCGTACCAAAAACAGGCGGCGAAGAAAGACCAAGGCAAAGCCAGTGAAATGTTGAAGCAGTTGGAAGCGACCAAGAATACCTCGATGAACCAGGATCTGGCCGATGAGATTCTGAAGCAATTCGGTTTTAACTGAGGTGGGTTATGAGCGATGAAATGCAGGAGATACTCAACGACTTTCTTACTGAATCCAACGAGATGCTGGAGGTGTTGGATCAGCGCTTCGTAACACTGGAGTCCGATCCCAACAACACCGACCTCCTCAATGAGATCTTTCGTGCGATGCATAGCATGAAGGGGTCGGCCGGCTTTCTCGGATTCAACCATTTGGTTAACGTGGCCCATCGCGGAGAGAACATCCTGAATAAACTCCGTCAGGGTGAAATGGCCGTCAGCCCGGCGATCATCAGCGTCATCCTCGCGACCGTCGACGTCATTAAGGCCATCATGGCCGACATTCGGGAGTCGGGAACCGACACGCACGTCGCGACGGACGCCATCGCCGCCACACTGGACGATATCATCAATGGTAAGACGAGTGCCGCGATGCCGACAGCAGCGGCTGCAGCCCCTGTGCAGCCGAAAGTTGAGACGGCGCCGATAGCCGATACAGCCGTACCATCAGCTTCTCAAGTTCTTCCTGCACATACAGCGCCCACGCTGGGCGAAATCTTAGTGAACGAAGGCCTGGCGTCGAAAGACCAGGTGCTGGATGCCCTCAATGCCCAACAGCATCAGGCCGACCCGAAGACACCGTTGGGCGAAATTCTGCTTCAGGCCAAAGCCATTACCGAGCGCGCGCTGGATCAGGCACTCCATAAACAGGAGAAACAGCCGAAACCGGCCGAAGAAGACGCGACCATCCGGGTGGAAACCAAGCGACTCGACAGCGTCATGAACCTGGTCGGAGAGTTGGTCCTGGGTCGCAATCGACTGATCAAGATCGGCACCCAGTTGGAACAGAATCATGAATCCGATCCTCAGGTCCGGGTATTGAGCGAAACCCTCGCACAACTTAATTTGGTGACAACCGATTTGCAGTTGGCCGTCATGAAAACCCGCATGCTCCCGATTAAAAAGGTATTTGCCAAGTTGCCGCGTATGGTGCGTGACCTCTCGCAGAAACTGAACAAGCAGGTGCGGTTGGAGATGCGCGGGGAAGAAACCGAGCTCGACAAGTCCGTCGCCGACGAAATCGGAGATCCGCTGGTCCACTTGGTGCGCAATGCCATTGATCATGGGATTGAAACACCCGCGGAACGGCAGGCCAAAGGCAAGCCTGGCGAGGGACAGTTGACCATTGCCGCAAGCCAGGAAGGCAACAGCATCGTCATTCGGATCAACGACGACGGACGCGGAATCCCGGTCGACAAGATCAAAGCCAAGGCGCTGGCCAAAGGGCTGATCAGTGAAGCCGAACTGGCGACGATGGAACATCGCGAAGTCCTGAACCTGATTTTCCTGCCAGGATTCAGCACGGCCGAGCATGTCACCGATGTGTCCGGGCGAGGCGTCGGCATGGATGTCGTGCGCACAAACATTCGGAAGATCAACGGAAGCGTGGATCTCGAATCCGAACCGGGCAAGGGCAGCCAGATTATCATCAAGCTGCCCCTGACAATCGCGATTATCCAGGCGCTGATGGTGGAAGTAGAGCAGTCTATCTTCGCCATCCCCCTGAGCACCGTAATCGAAGCGGTGCGGATTTCACGTACCGACATCAAGACCATCAACGGGCGTGAGGTGCTGCATCTGCGGGATCGCGTGCTGCCGCTGATTCGCTTGGCTCAGGAGTTTGACATCCCAACAAACTCTGAGCGCGAACGCTTTTACGTGGTGGTCGCCGCGTTGGGTGATCGACGGGTCGGCGTGGTGGTCGACGAGCTGCGGTCACAAGAGGAGGTCGTCATCAAGTCCATTTGGGATTATTTGGAAACCGTCAAAGGCGTGTCTGGTGCCACGATTACCGGCGAAGGCAAGGTCGTTCTGATTCTGGATACTTCTGAATTGGTTCAGAACGCAAGGGCCTGGCATAGCAACGGGGTAGCGGTCTAAAGAATAAAAGAGAGTACGGAACTGTGTCGTGTGGGCGGCAGATTCGAGTGAGCCTCATGTCAACCGGCGTGTCACCAAAGACGAACGGCGAAGCGCGAGATCGGAGGAAGTATGTCGACTCTCATCAATGAAATCGATGCTCGGACCAGGCTGGCCGGCGCCAACCAGATGGAGCTGCTGCTGTTTAAACTGGGGACCAACGAAATTTTCGGGATCAATGTGTTCAAGGTTCGCGAAGTGATGAAACTGCCGACGCTCACCCAGATTCCGGAAGCAGATAATCGAATCGTGGGCATGGCCAATATCCGCGGGATTATGGTTCCCGTGGTGGGTCTCAAACGCAGTCTGGGCCTGGGAGTTGAGACCGAGGTACAAGCGGAGGCCGGAGGACCGTCACATCCCTATCTGATTGTGTCCGAATACAACGGGAGCTTGCAGGGGTTCCTCGTGGCGGGTGTCGATCGAATCATTCGCTTCTCCTGGTCCGCCATCAAGACGCCGCCAGCGATTGTGAGGGAGAACAACAAGGGAGCAGTCACGGCCGTCACCATGCTAGATGATGGTCGCATGGTGCTGATTCTCGACGTGGAGAAAGTCTTGAACGATATCTGTCCTCGTTCAGATGATGAAGTCTTTGCAGGCATGGTGGCGACGCCAGAGCTGAAATCCAAGTGCATGTTGTTTGCCGACGATTCGTCGGTGGCACGTACGCAAATTCGTAAGGCATTAGAACGCCTGGGGATGTCCTACATTATGACCCAAACCGGCGGGGAAGCCTGGACAAAACTGCAAGCCCTCGCGGATCAAGCCACTGCGGAAGGCAAGGAGCGGGTGGACCAGATCCAATGCATTTTGAGTGACATTGAAATGCCGGAAATGGACGGGTTCACCTTGACGAAGCACATTCGTGCAGACCCAAGACTGGCGCATCTGCCCGTGATGCTCCACTCCTCATTGACAGGCGCGTGCAACATGGAGAAGGGCAAAGCGGTCGGCGCAACGGACTATATCACGAAATTTGACGCCAAAATGTTGGGTGAAAAATTGTCGTTCTATCTCAGCGAGGATAGGCAGCAGGCGAGCAAGGCCGCGTGAGTCAACAGGCACACTCAAGCTTTCGCAGCAAGCGGCCGATGTAAAAGACAGAACGCTATGGCCCTTTCACTTTCACACACGAACATCGCGACACCTCCCGTTCGCGTCTTAGTCGTGGACGATTCCGCCTTTATGCGGAAGAGCCTGACCAGCATGCTTGAAGAAGGCAAACAGATTCAGGTTGTGGGCGTCGCGCGAAACGGAGAGGAAGCCGTTCAACAGGTGCAACAATTGAAACCAGATGTCGTCACGATGGATGTGGAAATGCCTGGCATGACTGGCCTGCAAGCCTTGCAGCACATCATGGCGAAACATCCTGTTCCAGTGATCATGGTGAGTTCCATCACTGTAGAAGGCGCACAAGAAACCCTGCAAGCCCTGGAATGGGGAGCGGTGGATTTCGTCCCCAAACAATTGGATGGAGTCGCCTCGAAAATTGCCGAGATTCAAAAGCATCTGGTGTCCAAAGTGCTGGCGGCCAGATATGCGGGCTCGAAGCTGAGACCTATCCCACTGGCTGGAATGGCAAAGACCGCCGCCCTGCCAAGTAAAGCACTCAGTAGCTTTGCCGTCAGTGTCACTCGCGGTACGAAACTGATCGCGATCGGATGTTCGACGGGCGGCCCTCAGGCTCTGTTCGAAATCATGCCGACGATTCCGGCGGATTGTCCGGCCGGCATCGTCATCGTCCAACACATGCCAAAATCATTTACCAAGCCGTTTGCCGAGCGACTGAACAACCTCTGCGCGCTGGATGTGCGCGAAGCCGTCGATGGGGAGGAAGTTAAACCTGGTCGCGTACTCGTGGCCCCTGGTGGCATGCAGTTTCGGATCGTGAAGAAGACGATTACGAGCTCCGTCGTCAAGCTGGCACCGAATGTCGAAAACCATCCCCATGCACCGTCCGTCGACATCATGCTCCAATCGGTGGCGGCTCTGTATGGAGAGCGCAGTATCGGTGTGATCTTAACCGGGATGGGACATGACGGGTTGGAAGGTATGAAAGCGATCAAGGCAGCGAAGGGTCGAACAGTAGCGCAAGATGAAGCATCGAGTGTCGTGTACGGCATGCCGAAAGCCGTCGTCGAAGCCGGGTGTGCAGACAAAGTGGTTTCGCTATCTAAAGTGATCGGCGAAATCATGAATATGGTGTGACAGAGACCGTCATCTCAATCGTTCACAATGGAGAGGGTAGGAGGCGTTATGGGGAGCATGATGAAGAATATGACTATTGGGCCTAAGTTCATCCTGTCGATTTCTGCCGTGGCACTGCTGGTGATCACGCTCGGTCTCGTGGTCCTGTACCAACAGGAAGAAACCAAAATGGACACGATGCTCGGTGGGCGCAGCAACGTGATCAGCACGCAGATCATGATCGGCCGAGCCTATATCACGCAGAACTATGTGGCCAAGATCAAGAAATCGAAAGCCGCCGGGGAGATCCAGATCCTCAAGGACCATACGGGTGTTCCGGATGCCATTCCTTTCCCCGCGACGGCGGTCAGAGAAATGGGCGAAGAAGCCACGCGAACGGGGCTGTACAGCGTCCGCTTGGTCAGCCAGAATCCAATGAACGCGGCGAATACGCCCAAAGACAATTTCGAGAATGAAGCGATAAGGGCCATCATGGCCGGCGCGGACCACTATTCCCGCCGCGACGACGTCAACGGTGTGCAGACATTCCGCCGTGCGATTGCAGATAAAGCCACGTCGACTGCCTGTCTGACCTGCCATACCAACAGCCAGGTCGGCGATACGCTGGGCATGTTGAGCCTCTCGCTGCCGATGGCAGAAGCCGTAGTCCTGTCAAACCGATCCATGTGGCAAACCGGAGGCCTGATGGCAGGCATGGTCGTCATCATTATGTTGGTCACGTACTTCTTGCTCCACAACATCGTGCTGAAGCCATTGGCGAAAATGAGCGACATTTCCCGAGACATTGCCAAGGGCGAGGGCGACCTCACCAAACGTGTGCCCTCTGACGGCAACGACGAAATTGCACACATGGGCGGCTATTTCAACGAGTTCATCGAGAAGTTGCAGCACATGATCAAGAAAGTCGCGCATGTCACGGACAAAGTGGCTTCCGCCTCAGTCGAATTGTCCGCAACCGCCGAAGAAATTTCGAAGGGCACCGACACCCTGACATCGCGTGCCTCACAAACCGCCGCCGCGGTGGAAGAGATGAATGCCACTGTCGGTCAAGTCGCGCAGAATTCCGGCAAAGCCGCCAGTCTGGCGCAGGATACCGTCAAGACAGCCCAAGAGGGCGGGACGGTGGTGTCGAGCACCATCTCCGGGATGCAGCAGTTGTCTGAAGCCGTCTCGAATTCGGCAACGATCATCTCTGACCTCGGGAAGTCGTCCGATCAAATCGGCGAGATTGTGCGGACGATCGAAGATATCGCCGATCAGACCAACTTGCTGGCCTTGAACGCCGCGATCGAAGCAGCCCGCGCCGGTGAACAGGGCCGGGGATTCGCCGTCGTGGCCGATGAAGTCCGGAAACTCGCCGAGCGGACGACCAAAGCCACGAAAGAAATCGGCGATATGATCCGCCAAATCCAGCAGGATACGCGGGGAGCCGTGGACTCGATGCAACAGGGTACCCAGAAGGTCACGGCCGGCGTCGATCTGGTCAATAAGACCGGCGAAGCCCTGTCCCAGATCGTGCGCATGGTCTCGGAAAGCGCGGACATGATCCGTCAAATCGCGGTGGCCTCGGAACAGCAGTCAGTCGCGACCCAGCAGATTGCGAGCGACATCGAAAACGTTGCAAAGGTTACCAAAGAGTCTTCATCGGGAGCGCATGAGTCGGCGAAGGCCAGTCAAGACCTGAGCCAGCTGGCTGTCGAATTGCAGGGAATCGTGGGTGGATTCAAGATCTAAGACGCCAACCACGAGAAGGAGCCCAGCATGAGTGCCACGGACCAACAGGCAAAACCTCAGTACCAGGCGGCCGCAGAGAATCCTGCGGACCGTCTGGGTGAGAAGGCGGGTGACGATCTCTGTCAGTTCGTCATCTGCCTAATTGGAAGCGAAGAGTTCGCGGTAGATGTCCTGAGTGTTCAGGAAATCAACCGGATCGTAGAGGTCACGCGAGTCCCCAAAACGCCGCCCTATGTGGAGGGTGTCATCAATCTGCGAGGCCGTATTATTCCAGTGCTGGATCTGCGGAAGCTCTTCGGCCTCACTGGTGCCCAACAGACTACCCACACGCGTATCGTGGTGGTGTCCGTGCAGGCGCGCTTGGTCGGATTGATCGTGGACTCGGTGGAAGAGGTCTTGCGTGTGCCGAGAAGCGCCATCGAGCCTCCGCCCTCGGTCGGCACGATGGCCGGCGCAGAATTCACACAGGGCGTGGGACGCATTGATGACCGACTCCTCATCCTGGTGGATTTGAGCCGGCTGCTTCTCGCCCGGGAAGCAGCGTAGTCAGGCTGAGTAGCACACTGAGTGATATCTGCGTGTGGCGGGAGCATGAAGCGGCCAAACAGTGCAGACATACCTACAGCCTCGAACGTTCGTATGGCCGCGTGGGCATGGAGGAGCTGGGGAGACCCTGTCACCCTGCCAAGAACACGTTAGGAACTCTGAGGATCGGAAGGGCTGGACGGGGAGGAACCGCGGCGGCTCTGAGCATCGAGGACCCGTTCGAGCAGCTGCAATGACTCCGTCAACACGTCCGAGGCACAACTCAGGGTGATATGAAACTGTTGCATGGCTTCCGGCCAGCGACCTTCCTGCTGTAGGACCTGAAACTTCCGATGCTGCTCATCGAGAATGGCCTGTTTGGCATCGAGCATCAAGCTATCGGCAGGACCCACAAGAGCACCTCCATGCAAGACAATAGTGATTCTGGTGCACGCTACCAGAGTGTTTCCGACAGGCGCAAGCCCACCGTTCTGGCCCCGAACGGTACTTTTGAGGAACACCCGCCACATGGGGTGCTGAGGTAACTGAGCCGTGGATATCGCCACCATACTGGGCGTCGTCATTGCAATCGGATCCATCCTCGGTGGCCAGGCCCTCGAAGGCGGGCACATCGGGTCGGTCCTCCAATTGACGGCCTTTATCATCGTCATGGGTGGGACGATCGGGGCCTGTTGCGTGCAAAATCCGCTTCCGGTCGTGATCAAATCCCTTACCTCCGTCTCACTCGCGCTGACCAATCCTCCCCACGACGTCAAAGGCACTATCACGCAGATCCTGGATCTGGCCAATGTGTCGCGCAAGCAAGGCCTGCTCGCGCTCGAAGGCAAATTGAAGGACTTGCACGATCCATTCTTCAAAAAAGGAGTGCAGTTGATCGTCGACGGGACCGACCCCAAACTTCTACAAGAAATTTTGGAGATCGAAGTTGAGCACCATGAAGAAGAAGGGGTTCACGCAGCCAAGGTCTGGGAAGCCGCCGGCGGGTATGCGCCGACTGTCGGGATCCTTGGTGCCGTCCTCGGCTTGATCCATGTGATGGAAAATCTCGCCGACCCGTCCAAGCTCGGCGGGGGAATTGCCGTGGCGTTCGTAGCCACCGTCTACGGCGTCGGGGCCGCCAATCTTTTCTTCCTGCCGATCGCCAACAAGATGAAGTTCAAACTGAAGGAAGAAGCGGGCTTACGGACGATGGTGATTCTGGGACTCGTCGGCCTGGCGCAGGGGGAAAACCCAAGACTGCTACAGGAAAAGCTGGAAAGTTACTTGCCTCCGCACGAGCGGACCAAAGAGGACAAGAAGTGACACGTCGTGCGTGAAGCGGCTCTCGTCTCTCGTGGAATCCCCACCCGGGGCTGAGCTCAGCGCTTCACGCTTCACTCTTCACGATCTTAAATGGCCAAGAAAAAACACGAAGAACACGAAAACCACGAACGCTGGTTGGTGTCCTACGCCGATTTCATCACGCTGCTGTTCGCCTTTTTCGTTGTCATGTATTCAGTGTCGTCTGTAAATGAGGGCAAGTATCGAACCGTGAGCGAGTCCATCAAAGCCGCGCTGAATCCCGTCAACAGCATTCCATCCAGCCGCCTCCCTTTCACGATCGGCGACGCGAAACCAAAAGTGATCCCGTCCGAGGCCGTCAGTAGCAGCGATCCCGTCATTCGTCGGATGCGGGAAATCATGACCAGGATTAACCCAAATCTCAAGGCGGACGTCTCGGAGGTCAAGATCGTAGAAAGCGGCCACGGTACCATCATGATTTCTCTGCCGGAATCCATTCTCTTTCAAAGCGGGGAAGCGCGTGTGCGTTCGGAAGCGTTACCGTTCATGAAAGCACTCTCCGAGATCCTGATCGAAATGGACCGCCACATCCGAATTCTGGGTCATACGGACAATGTGCCGATCCGGACGGCACAATTTCCCTCCAACTGGGAACTGTCGGCGGGGCGTGCCGTGATGGTCGTCAGAATTTTCTCCGAACTCTATGGCGTGCCGATTACGCACCTCTCCGCCACCGGCCTGGCAGACGCCAAACCGATCATGAGTAACGATACGCCTGAAGGGCGGACGAAGAACCGCAGAGTTGAAATTATCATTCTTGAGAAGACAGCGAGCGAGGACACACTTGATTCGTTGCTCCCCAAGGAGACCACGTCGGCACGACTTCCCTGATAGCCACAGACCAGGAGAGATTTCCCGCCTGGAGAACCACCTTCATTTCGAGATTCTTCGAGCACGCCCCTACGGGCTCAGTACCGCTACAGGCTTGCCGCTACGGCGCCTGCTCCGCAAGGAGTTCGATACCCGGCCAGTAGCCAGTACACCGGGGCTGGTCGGCGG
>JAHFEW010000002.1:0-30673 GCA_023248215.1 Nitrospira sp. | reverse complement strand
CACCCACGCATGAGCGGCCTGATCTCTATCAACACTAGATGGGCGGGAATCGCCCCCTTCCTGCCAGGTGCGTGCATGATCAGCCGCGAGCCCCTGGTCGTCTCTACCGTGCCCGGTTCTGGCCTCTCCGCTTGGACGCGCGATCTCCCTGCAGGAGTGGGCGGGATACCGAAAGAGGCCAGCAAGCTCGGCGCCGCCGAGCCCATTGTGCCCCTCGCCGACATTCCGTCGACCATTCTGACTCATGTGACCCGTGTATGATGTAGTAACCTTCAAAAGAAAAAGGAGTGCCCATGACTATCACGGAAGAGATTGGCAACCATGTTGCGACCTTGAAGCTGGAGGGAAGCTTTACCTACACCCAACGCAAGCTGTTCCAAGACACGCTCAAAAATCTCGGCTCCAAGAATGTCGAACACATTATCGTCGACCTGGCGCAGGTGGCGTTCCTAGACAGCGCGGCTTTAGGGCTGTTGATGATCACGAATCGGCAACTGGTGGCCGACAAACGCAGGCTCTCTCTGGCGCATCCCCAGGCGACGGTCAGGCAGATCATCGAATTGGCCAATCTGCACAAAACTATTCCACTCATCGAGTCGAACGTCGCGCCCCTGGCTGAGAAAACTGCATGACATTCGGCCTCGCAGACTAGGAAAGGAATCGTGCATGCGCATCACTGAACGCCGTATCGGCCATTCCATCATCCTCGATTTGGTGGGAGAACTCACCTATGCCAATCGCACCGCCTTCAAGGGAGCGATAGAGCGGAGCAAGCAGGCCGGCTGTCGCCATTTGATCTTGAACATGGAGGGCGTTCGGTTTCTCGACAGTTCAGCGCTCGGCATGCTGGCACTGTTGTCCCAAAGCCTGAAGGTCACGCAGGGGGTGGTCAGTCTGTTGAATCCCCAAAGCTACGTCAGGGAGATCATTAGTCTGGCGAACCTCCACCGCATGCTGCCGGTCTACAACACCGAACAGGATGCGCTTGCAGGATACAGTCTTCCGGCGGCCGGATGAGACCGGTATCAGGAGCACGAGACGTGGCTCATCCCGCGCAACACAGAGTCGAGCGTGCCGCCGCTGTCGAGGCGGCGAAGCCTGCGCCCGTCATCCTCCTCGTCGACGACGACGATATTACCCGTACCAGCATGGCCGCGCGCCTGAAACGGTTGGGCTATCGTGTGATCGAAGCCGGCGATGGAGACGCCGGGTTGGCAGCCACCCGCACACACCGTCCGAACCTCATCATCCTCGATTGGATGATGCCGGGGCTGGACGGTCCCAGCGTCTGTGAAGCCATCCGGGCGGATGCTGAGCTTAAATCTAGCCACGTCGTGTTGATGACTGCGCACGACCGGCCGGATCAAATCGCCGAAGGGCTGTCTCGTGGGGCCGATGATTTTCTGAGCAAAGCGGCGAGCAAGCAAGAGGTCCTGGCGCGTGTGCAAGCCAGCCTCCGATCCAGCGCTCTCGTCCGCGAGATTGAACGCACACGCGACGATCTTGATCTGTCCAACCGGCTGCTGTCCGCGAAACAGGAAGAACTCGAATGCGAACTACAGTCGGCGGCCGAATTCGTCCAGTCGCAACTCCCTCAGCCTGGCATGCCGGCGCCGGGACTCGCCATGCAGTGGGCCTATCAGCCGTCGTTGGCCTTGGGTGGCGACCTGTTTCAGGTCAGTCAATGGGGAACGGATACCCTGGGTCTGTACATTCTCGACGCCTCGGGCCACGGTGTTGCCGCCGCGTTGCGCGCCATCGCGTTGATGAGCTTTCTCCGCGAGGACAACCTGGCGAAGGCCGTCGGCAGTTACGATCCGGGAGCCATCATCAATGAGGCCAACCGTCGCTTTCCATTGACGCAGGAGGGCGAATATTTCACCCTATGGGTCGGACGTCTCCACCTGCCGTCGCGAGCCCTGTTCTATGCGGCGGCCGGACATGGCGGGGCATTCGTGCACTCGACCACCAGGGCCTCCCAATGGCTGTCGTCCACCAGCCTTCCCTTAGGATTCGACAGCGAGGCCACATTCGAGACCGCCTGCACCCAGTTGTCCTTGCATGATCGGCTGTATTTGCTGAGTGACGGCATTTATGAAGTCCCCTCAGCTTCGGGAGAACTGTGGGGCCGGACCCGCTTGCAAGACACCCTGGAAGCCAGCCGCCACCTCAGCTTGGAACAATGCATTGGCGAGACGATGACGACGGCACGGCAATGGCTAGGCGGAGACATCTTTCCCGATGATGTGGCCCTCGTCGGTCTGGAAGTACTCGAGGATTCAGTCCCGGTGAGGAGGGAGTCATGATGGAATCCCCACCAGTCATGGACCTGTCGGCCGCCTTGGATCGTTTCGATGGTGATCAGGAATTGTTTCTGACGTTGGCCGGCATGTTCGTCGAGCGGTCGGCGCAAGCTCTCGACGTGATCCGCACAGCCCTGGTCACGCAGGACCTTCCTCTCCTGGCGAAGGAGGCCCACAAACTGAAAGGATCTGCCTCGGAGTTTTGTGCCCATCCGGCGGTGGCTGCCGCCGCACAGCTTGAGGCATCAGCCCGACAGGCCTCCGTGCAGGACGTGGCGCCGCTCTGTGAACGGGTTCACGCGGAAATGCAGCGTTTGACCACCGCGTTGGAAGGGATCATCGAGAGAGGGTTCGCCTCATGATGCAGCCAGGCTCGTCGAAAACGTTATTGGTCGTCGATCCCTGCCCTGAGACGCAGGCCCTGGCGCTTGAACAGGCCAAGGCGCGCGGCCTCTCGGTCATCACGGCCCCCGACCCTCATGTGGCCATGGCCATGCTGGACATGACCGTGCCCGATGTTGTGCTGAGCGACCTCTGTTTGCCGGAGCGAACCGGGATTTCAATGATTCGTGATATTCGCCGGCGCTGCTCGCAAACCGCCCTGATCGCGATGGCGCAACAGGGGAATGACGTGACCATGCTGGAAGCGCTTCGAGCCGGTGCGATCGATTACCTGTACAAACCGGTCATTGGCGTGCAGCTCGGGATGGCGTTGGACCGGGCGCTTCAGGCGATTCCACAGACCGTCGAGAATGTGCCTGGCATCGAGCAAGTAGAATATCGCCTGGTGATCGGCACCGACCCTGCCCACGTCGAGGCCTGTGTCTCATGGCTGATTGCAGTAACAGCCATGATGCTTCCCGAAACCCAACGCCTGCATCTTCGCGCCACCTTGATCGAGCTCATCGTCAACGCCGTCGAACACGGCAGTCTGGAAATCTTCTATCAGGAAAAACACGAGGCGCTGGGGCACGACCAGTATGACACCCTCATCGCACAGCGCCGTCGCGATCCACGGTTTGCCACACGCCGCGTCATCGTCCGTACCTGCTATGACAAGTCTGCCCGCATCACCCGTTACACGATCACCGACGAGGGTACAGGCTTCAAATGGAAAAGGTTCCTGACCCGATCGGATGAACCCTGCGATAGTCGCGACGCCAATGGCCGCGGCGTCTTCCTCGCCAAAGCCTTCTTTCCGGATCTGAGGTACAACGAGCGCGGGACCGAAGTGACCTTTTCCGTGCCGCTTCCGTAAATCCGGCGTCCGCCGACGCGCCGCCACTTGACGGGCCTCTTGACCGCGGTTTATCTTCCGATCGCCATCTCGGCTCCCGGTGGAAAACTCACAAGAGGCACCCCATGACTTATCGCACGCGCATGGTTCTCTCCCTCACGCTGCTCTCCTTATCGGCCGGTTGCAGTACCAGCGAATGGGTCCATCCCAGCAGACCGAAGGACCAATTCACGCTGGACTATAACAAGTGTCAGGCCGATACCCTTCGCGACCCCAAACTCCAGCAGGGCATTCAACTGCTCATGATTCAGGCCACCGAGCGCTGCGTCCAAAAGCAAGGCTGGCGTTTGGTGGAGAAGGAGTAGGGGGCGGGACGGGACAATCAGCCGAGACGTAAGCGGGTCATAAATTCATGCGGAAGCGGCCCGGTGTGTTCCACGCGCACCGTCGTAATCGGTTCCTTCGCTCCGTACATCTTCGACACCCAGCCGCCGACCGGCTGCACGCTGCCCTCACAGAGCGTACTCGTGCCACCTTCAATGGTGAGAAAGAGCGGCGGGGCACACCCTTCCAAGCGATACCCTCCCTCAACGGCGATCGGCCGGCACCCTACATGCCAGTTCAATTCCATGTGATGGACCCCGGTTCCCGTGAGCCAGTCCCAGATCATCCAGGAACCAGGCGGTTCATACGACACGCCGCGTAAATGGGTCACGCCTAATCGGTCCTTGTAGCCGTAATGCCTGGCAATGACGGTAATTTTTCCTTCAGGCGTCTCCTCTTTGTAGACGAGATGCGTCTCGAAGGGCTTCGACCAGGCACAGGGCCCGTCCTGCACAGCCTGGTCCAGTCCATCGATTATCACCGTGTTGTGGGCCCGCGTGCCTCTGAAATAATTCCGCCACCGCTCATCCCCGCTATAGGTATAGGTGCCGGGATCGATGAACACCTCGCGTATTCCGACATCGAGCAACAGGGACAGCGCATCCGCGTGGCCGTGCGCAAACCGCGGGGCCATACCCAGCGCGCCGTGATCGAAGATCGCCCGCTGCAGGTCCCGGCCACGGATAATCGAATAGCCCGACAAGTGAAAGGTCGTCAGTCCCGGCGCACGCTTGTTCCCGTAGTGTGGAAAGCGCAGGTACGCTGAGAGCGCCGTCTCCTGTTCGCCATCCCCGATCCGCGGGAGCCCGTCGTCCGCGAGATTGCGAAACTCATCCAAGAACGAGAGGCTACGTTCGAACACCTGGCGGACCTTCTCCGGGACCGGATGTTGCCGGTGATCGAGCAGCGCGAGCACCAATCCATACAAGTCGGTACTGAACTGAAGATACCCGAACCCCTGCTCCTGGCTGCCGCCATCGTGGCTGATAAACCGGGGCGTCTCCTCCTCCAGCAGGTAATGTCCGAACGCCAGCCATCGTTCCGCCATGTCCATTTCAGAAAAAAGACTGCCGGCATACACCAACGCCGCGGCTCCGGCCAGTGTATCCTGAGGGGTGGGCGAGTGGAGCGCCAGGCGTTTTCGGATCCATTCCGCGTGGTTGAACACCAGGGTGAGGACCGCCGCCCAGACGCGCTCAGGCTCCCGCAACCAAGGGCGGATCAAATCCATGGCATAACAGACGGCCAGGAGACGAAGCGCGCATTCCATCGGGGAAATGTAATGGATACCGATCAAAAAGGGATTGGACTCGACCCAGGACAACAGCTGCGTTTCACAAGCTGCAACGGCGCGATCGCGGATCGCCGGTTCGGCCTTCTGGGCCAGCAGGGCGAGGGACACCAAATGCTGAAGCCGCGAAGGTTCCCAGGCCATGCGGATATCCCCACAGGGATTGCTGTTCTTGGTGGGAATATCGGCGAAGAACTGGCGCGGCCATTCACGTCCCGTGTCCGGCGCCCGATGCCAGCAGGATCCGTCCGAACTCCATAGCCAGGGATAGCCGAACACGGTCACGGCTCCGCCGAGCAAGGCCTCAATTTGCTTCTCATCCGGCTCAAAGTGCCAAGGCAGGGGAGGCAGTAAGGAATATGGACTCGTGCAGAATGAGTAGGCGGGCACGTCCTGCGCCATAAACGATCGGGCCTGCGAACCTCGTCCCAGTCGCTGCTGCAGGTGCACCAGCGAAAACAGACAACGTTCCCTGGTCCGGCGCCACCATTCCAAACGGCCGGGCGCACCGAAGGCTTTCGCCAACGAGGCCAGGCGTCGCGGAAGCAGATCGGGATTGAAAGACAACTTAACGTGCACGAAAAATCCAGGATATGTAGCGTGGAAAAACTACGTCGGCGCCCACAAGAATCCATGGTTCGCAGGTCTGGGGCCAGGGGATACGACCCGGCAGGATGCTCAAAAAGGCCGTCGCTTCGTGCGTGGTTCGTGAAGCGTCGTTCGTCGCTCGCCGGAGATAAGAGCTAATGGCCGATGGCTGATAGCCCGGAATCAGAGGCGCAGTCCTTCTCTTCTCGCCACAGCCACGCGCTATAAGCGCCTATTTCCCCCCGCCATCAGCCATACGCTCGAACCCAGCACGAGAGACGCTTCACGATTCACGACTGTCGAGAGAACGGCTGGCCAATATTTTCAGCATCCTGCTAAAGGCACAGTACAGTCGTCGAACGCTGAGGTCAATGCCAAAGAACCACGTAACAACGCGAGGCGCGGCACTACGTACTGCGTGCGGCAAAGCAGGCACGAGTGTGTCACGATACGACAGTGTGTGAAGGGATGCGCCATCAGTGGCGGATGGCTCTAACACCCAGTAAAGAACCCCGCCCTTCCGGGCGGGGCTTTCTAGAAGAGGTCCAATTGTTCAGCCCCTCTCTTCTTCGCCTCATGAAACCGAATGTACGTCTTGATCACATCGGCTGTCACTTTGTCACCCACCGTCCGAACAACATACCCATCTTCCCAACACTCTCCGCCCCACAGCTGCTTCCGGACCTCCGGAAACTCCTCCCGAATCTCCTTGGCGCTGACCGCCTTCAGCAGCCCCACCACCGCGCCGATCGAGTACTTCGGCGGAAAACTGAGAAACAGATGGACATGATCCTTGTCCACCTCCAATGCCTCAATCTCAAATCCGTGATGCCCCGCAATCTCGCAAAACAGTTCCCTGACCCGCTGCCGAATCGCCCCTTGCAACACCCATTTCCGATACTTGGGCGCCCACACCAGATGATAGCAGGTGTCGTACACACAGTGGCTGGCTCGTCTGATGGCCATGCCACTACTCTACCGGATCGCTGCTGCCTCCGGCAGCACGCATTTTTCATCCCCGCCCTTCCGGGCGGGGCATTCAAATGCGATTTTTCGTAAAGGAATTGTGATAAGGAACAGGGCTCATCAAAAAATGGGGCGACAGTGCATGGCTGACGAAGCCGACAGGTGTCCCGTTCAGGATCGAAGAGGGGAGTAAGACGACGCAGTGAAAAAAGCATTGATCACCGGCATCAGCGGACAAGACGGGTCATATCTGGCGGAACTGCTGCTGGCCAAAGGCTACGAAGTCCACGGCATCATCCGACGGTCCAGTTCCTTGAACACCGCACGCATCGACGGAATCTATGACAGTGACACAAATGAAACAAGACATGCTCAAATTATGTGGAGTACCGTTAGACCTACCTCAAGACTAAATGGTTCATATGCATCCGAACATGTGCCATCTAAAGTATGCATGCCTGGTACAAGCTGATGCCAATTTATTGTAAGAGCTTTGGCAGAAAGGCTGTTTGTTCGAGCAAAATGCGCAACAAAATCCACGGCATTTGTTCTCACTTGAGATGGCTTCATTGGTCGCCTTCCATATTCTTACACTGCCATGCTTTGGTGGAATCCTGGCAGAAGCATCGGAGAATAATATTCGAATCTTGAGCTTGACGGCTGCCCCGAACTATCCGCGAACAACTGACGCGCTGGATATTCAACAGCTCACGGATGGCATTTTAGAGACCTATCCCATGGGGAGCAGGAAAGGCGGCGTAGGTTGGGCAAGAACGACCCCTGTTGTCATCAAATTAAGACTGACCAACCCTGGAACGGGCAAAGACTTCATTTCTGGCATTTTACCTCTCCATACGGCGAAGCAAATAATACATCTGGATAGTCCTGAAGCCGCTGGGCTGCATGGAGTACGGTTTCAAGATGGTGTGCCATCCCGTGGGTGCCGAAGTAGGACGCAACGAACTTACCCTCCAACCCCAACGAATCAGCCACAGGGTTTTTCCCAGTCACCGGCTTATACAAAGAAATGTCTGCGCCATTCTTGATCACGGTGATCTTACCCGATGCCATTCCGTTCCTCTCCATATAACGTTGGAACGCAGCCGTCACTGGAACGATTCGATCTGCCTTCCGGTAGGCAAATAGTGATCCCGTAGCGGCCTATCACACCCTCTCGGAATTCCTGACTCAAGAACATCAGCGAAACCGGCGCGTCGTGGTAATTGTCGATGAAGCCCAAAGCCTGGGTGTCGCGCTGCTGGAGGAGTTGCGTTTGCTGTCCAACATCAATCAGGACAAGACGCTCCAGCCGCACGTGCTGGTCCGTCTCTCGCGCCTTGAAGAAAAGCGCCTGTCCAGGGATCTCCGTCGGCGACCCACCCCTGTCTCGTTCATGGGCAAGGCATAGAAGAACTTGCAGCAGATCCTACATCACCGAACATAGCGACCTCACATAGCTTCGCGAGGGAAGCCGCACCATCGATCCAGATCGTCCCTCATTGGGATTCATGTTCGGCGCTGGTTGGCGTATACTCCATCTTTCTCGGAGTGACTCTATGAAACAAGTCGTGCAACGCTACCGCTCCAGTACCCCGAAGATCGACGACGTCCCTCCGCCGTCGCTACGAGGTGCCGGCCTGCTCGTGCTCAACGAGGCGTCGCTTATCAGCCCAGGAACGGAAAAATCCACCGTGCAGGTCGCGCAAACAGGCCTGATCGCAAGAGCAATGGAACGGCCTGAAAAGGTTCGGAAGGTCCTCGCCGCCATTCAAAAAGACGGGCTCAAGCAGACCCTTACCAGAGTCTTTGACAAATTGGATACGCCCGCGGCGTTGGGTTACAGCTGTGCCGGAACGGTCGCCGAGGTCGGTCGGGAAGCCGAGCTGTTTTCCGTTGGCGATCGGGTGGCCTGTGCGGGACAAAATTATGCGTCGCATGCCGAGATGGTCTATGTGCCGAAACATCTCTCCGTCAAAATTCCGGATGGGGTCGATTTTGAAGACGCGTCGTTCGTAACGCTCGGGGCGATCGCGCTGCAAGGCATTCGCCAGGCGGAGCCCCGGTTGGGAGACCGGATTGCGGTCATCGGCCTGGGCCTCCTGGGACAGCTCACGGTGCAGATGTTGAAAGCCTCCGGTTGCCGTGTGATCGGCGCGGATGTGGACTCTTCCAAATTACAACTTGCTCAACAGTTGAGCGCGGATGCCGTCGCTTCTTCGAGCGACCTCGGTGAAGCCGCTGCAGGGTTTTCCGAAGGCCATGGCGTGGACGCAGTCATCATCACGGCCAGTACCAAGGACAATGGTCCGGTGGAGATCGCCGGTACGATCGCAAGAGCGAAGGGCAGGGTGGTGGTGGTCGGCGCCGTGGGAATGAACATCCCGCGCGAGCCCTACTATAAGAAGGAACTGGAATTGCGGCTGTCGATGTCCTATGGGCCGGGTCGCTACGACTACCAGTACGAGGAGCAGGGACGGGACTATCCCTTCGGCTATGTGCGATGGACTGAACAGCGTAACATGCAGGCCTTCCTCGAACTGGTCGCGGAGCGCAAAGTTCACCTCAAGCCGCTGATCACCCATCGTTTCCCGATTGAACAGGCCGAAGATGCGTACGCGCTGATGATGGCAGGGACAACGCCCTACATGGGCATGGTCATTACCTATCCTCCCGATCGCACTCGTTCCATGCCGCGGACGATTCCAGTGGCGTCTAACAAGACTGGCCGCCCCGTGATGCTCGGGATCATTGGAGCAGGCAACCATGTGAAAGACATGTTGCTTCCGCCCCTGCAGACCATGGATACCGTCTCGATCCGCACCATTTGTACCGCCTCTGGTTTGACCGCCAAGGCGCTCGCGGACAAGATCAAGGCAGACTCCTGCACCAGTGACCCGCAAACCATCCTGGATGATGCAGCGATCAACACGGTCTTGATCGGCACCCGCCACGATAGCCATGCATCACTCGTGGTGAAAAGTCTCCTGGCGGATAAACATGTGTTCGTCGAGAAACCGCTCTGCTTGACGGAAGAGGAACTGCAAGACATCCGCGCCGTTTACGAAAAGAAAGCTTCCACCGGACTTCATTTAATGGTGGGGTTCAATCGACGGTTTTCTCCCCATGCGAAGCAAGCCCAATCCTTCTTTGCTTCGCGGAAGAATCCGCTCGTCATGCTCTACCGCGTGAATGCCGGCCGGATTCCCCGTGAACACTGGGTGCAGGATCCGGCGGTCGGCGGTGGCCGTCTGATCGGGGAAGTCTGTCATTTTGTCGATTACATGCACGCGCTCTGCGGGGCCCCTCCCACCTCGGTCTTTGCGAGACGCATCGGACGCCATAGCTCCGGCATCACCGATGACCAGTGCAGCATTGACTTGACGTTTGGAGACGGGTCCATCGGCACGATCGTCTACACCGCCGAGGGCAACACCGGTCTTTCGAAAGAACGCTTCGAGGCCCATGCCGACGGAAAGTCCCTGACGATGGACGACTTCATGGAGACGCAGATGTATGCCGGTTCCCGGAAACAGGTCTTCAAGACGGCCAAGCGAGAGAAGGGCTTCCCGGAGGAGCTGTCGCAATTCGTGCGCGCCGTCGAGCAGGGCCTTTCGCCGGTGATCCCCTTCGAGGGAATCGAAGCCGTGACTCGCGCCTGTCTCCTGGCAGTCAGAAGCCTTCAGTCCGGTTCTGCCTACGACCTCTAACACGATGCTCGCGGGCTTCCTATTCGATCGCCGTGAAGCGTATCTCGTGCTGGAGCCGAGCATATGGCAGGAGCGTGAAGCGTCTCTCGGTCCGGTCGCTGCGCCTCTGACTCCTGGCTATCAGCCATCGGCCATTAGCTCTTATCTTCTGGCGAGCGCCGAACGACGCTTCACGAACGACGCGCTTATGACGGAAACGAATGTTGTTGACGTAACCGCCGTTGTCTCGTAAGTAAGACTGATGTACGAAGGCTTCTACAACCTCGCACTCAAGCCCTTCACGCTCGTCCCGAATCCGGACTTTCTCTATCGGAGCGAAACGCACCGTCTCGCGTTGACGACCCTCGAATACGGCATTCTCAACCAAGCCGGCTTCGTCGTGCTCACGGGAGAGCCAGGGATGGGAAAAACCACGTTGATTCAGCAAATACTGGCCGAGCATCGGAACCATTTCACCACGGGGTTGATCACCAATACCCATGGAGGGATGAAGACCCTGTTGCCTTGGATTCTGCTCGCCTTTGGCCAGAACGAAAAGAACCTGGACAAGCTTGATGGCTTTCACGCGTTTCAGCAGTTTCTCGACAAAGAAGCTACCGATCATCGGCGGGTCCTGCTGATCGTCGATGAAGCACAAAACCTCGGAGTCGAACTTCTGGAGGAACTGCGGCTGCTGTCCAACCTCAATAAAGATAAGGCGCCCATTCTCCAAATCATTCTGTCCGGACAGCCGGACCTGCGGCAGCTCCTGCAACGCAAAGACCTGACGCAATTCGCCCAGCGTGTCATGGTGGATTACAGTCTCGAACCTTTCAAGGAAGAAGACAGCATGGGCTACATTGCTCATCGCCTGCGGGTCGCCGGTCGCGAGAAGCCAATCTTTACGTATCACGCGAGCCGCATGATCCATCGGCTGACCGGCGGCATTCCACGTCTGATTAACCAGCTCTGCGATACGACACTGACCTACGGCTTCGCAGAGGGGGCCCCATTTCTCTCCACAAAGGTCGTGGCGCAAGCGGCCAAAGACCGCAGTAAAGGGGGAATTCTCCCGCTCGCGGACACAGATGCCCTGACTGCGATGACGGCAGAACAGGAAGAAGCCGAACAGACTCAACTGGCCACGTTCGCCGCCCGAACCGCTTCCGCGACCGCCGCCGCGAACAGTCATGACGCCACGCCTGCCTCCTCACCACCCGCCAACCCACCACGCCAGGACGCAGCCGAGTGGTACGAGCGTGGTCTGGCGCTCAAGAAGGTTGGGATGCACAAAGAAGCGCTGCACCAATTCTCGCTGGCCGCCCAAGATCCGTCCCTCACGTTCAAGGCCATGGCGCAGGTCGGCATTTGTCTGAAATCCGCCGGGCAACCGGAAGAAGCGGTCACTGCGTTTCGCAAAGCGCTGCAAGCCCAACGCACGGCTTCCGCCGACACCATCCAAGTGCGCTACCTCCTCGCGCGCACCCTCGAATCCCTGGGCCGGAGCGACGAAACGCTGGAACACTACCGCTGGATCAGGCGTGAAGCCCCCGGCTTCAAAGACGTGGCCGAACGTATCGAGCGACTGAGCAGTCGCCGGTCCCCATCGCCTCGCGGCGGCGACAGCAGTGGCGAAGGTGCGTCCTGGATGGCACAGCTGCAACGCATTCTGGGCGCCTCAAAGTAAGCGCGCTCGACACCTTCCCAGCAGACTCTTCTCAAGTTTCAGGCTTCTACAGCCGATGATGGTTCAGGGGACTGTCTCCATGGGCCTAGAAATCATTCAAATTGTCGAAGACGACCAAAGCCAAGCCAGGCTGTTGGATCAGATTCTTCGGCAGGCCTCCTTCCGTACGAATGTCGCCTTCGACGGACCGTCCGGCATGCAAGATGTCTGGCGCCTCAAGCCATCCTTGATCATGGCCGACGACAATCTTCCCGGCATCACGGGACGAGAGATCTGCAAGCGATTGCGGCAGGACCCCTCCACCAAGCATATCCCCATCATCGTCCTGTCGGGCTATTCGTCCGAGGAACGCCGTGCTGAAGCCCTCGATGGCGGTGCGGACGATTTTATCGTCAAACCCTACGGGGCCGTTGAACTCGTGGCGCGAGTGCGAGCACTCCTCCGCCGTTGTCGGCAGGGTCAGGAACAGGAAGAGGAACTGGGCGAGGATCTCGTCTTTGCGGACAATCTGTATGTGGCCGCTTACCGTGGACGAAAGTTGACGCTCTCCACCCACGAATGGAAAGCCTTGCGGCGACTGGCGAGTACGGTCGGGAACGTCGTCCCTCGCGAGGAACTCAAGGCGCTCCTCTGGGGCGACGACCCACTCCTCCATGACGGTGAGCTTGATCGCTGCATTGAACAACTCAATCAGAAGTTGGCAGGGGAAGGCAGGGCGGTCGGACACATCGGTATGGTCCCAGGTGGCGGCTATCGTATGACGACGAGTTCCTCAGACAGTGCGGACATCCTCCAGACCCAATAATGTTCTCTTCCGATCCATCCCAATCCAGATATGGCCGGATGCCAGCGCGTCCACCAGCCACGCTAGATCTCCCGGAACCGCCCGGGCTCGTTTGCGAGCCCGTTTCCAATCCTTCTGAATCCGCGTCCGCACGGTCAAGTCCAGTTCCTTTCCCCATCGCCTGAAATCAGCCATTTCTTCGTAACGACCCAACAACGCCTGGACCTGTTTGATGCGCTTCACGAGCGCCTGCTTGGGGCCCGGCCGTCCGGGCAACCACTCCGTCTGGTATCGAATGGTTTTCAGCGCGAGGCGCAAGGCATGGAGGCGTTTACGGCGAAGTTTTTCTGAGGCTGCTGCGATCAGACATTCGAGGTTTTTCCCATGCACATGGCGAAGGACCTCAAGCCGATCTTTCAGCGAACGGTTGAGGTGTGTGCTGGTCGGGAGCGCGTGCTTCCAGACTGCTTGTTCGATCTTGCGATAGGTCTGCGTACGACGCAGCTTCTGCTCCCCTTTCCCAATCCAAGCATCGAGGGCGTCCACGTCGGCCCGTGGTGCCTTAATCTTGCGCAGATACTGTTGGAAGACCTGCAACGCCCGCAGCTTGCTCAACCGCCGTACGCTCTGAGCCATGACGATGGCTCGCTCATCATCACCGCAGAGTTCCAGCAACGCTTGAAGTCGTCGGCAATGCGTGCGAATTGCGTGCACGGTGTTGGGCTGACAGTGGCCTGCAATCAGACGATGCACCAACCGGAGCACCGCCGCTTGATACTCGGCGGCTATCCGAGACAAGTCTTGTGAAGCGCGGCGCGATTCTGTATGAATAATGGGAGGTGGATGTGCCATAAGTCCTTGTCATATCCCCGAACAACGATACGGTCGCATAGCGATAACCCTATTTCAAGGGATCCTTACAGGATAGGGAATTTCCTCTCGTCACATGGTCTCCGCCGTATGACGAAAGCAGGTTGATTAATGGATTGTGTCTTTTTCCGACATGGCATCGCATTCGAACGTCAGGAATGGGCAGGGCAGGAACAGGACCGCCCGCTCACCGACAAGGGAACCACACGAACCCGCCAGTCCGCCAGAGGATTGCTCAACCTGCGCATCATTCCCACGCATCTCCTCTCAAGCCCCTTGACGCGCGCGCGCGAAACAGCCGAGATTCTTCAGCGCCTCGTTCGTCCAAGGCTCACCGTTCGGATCTGCGACGAACTGGTTCCCGAGGCATCGCCGGATACACTCTTTTCGCTGCTCGGCACATTGCCTCCTAATTCCGTCGTGTTGTGCGTCGGTCACGAACCTCACCTGAGCTTGATGGCCGGCGCCTTGCTCGCGGGAAAGCCCTGCGCTGGGCTCTCGTTGAAGAAAGCGGGAGCCTGTCTCATCCATATTGAAAAGTCTGTACGACCGGCAAACGGCCGTCTCCAGTGGTGGCTCACGCCTGCGCAACTGCGGGCATTGGCGTGACGACGTGAGTCGCGCCGCAGAGTCGGACGGGGCCCCTTCGGTTCCGATGGTCAGCGAGGTGTGCGCAGGAGCATCGGGCAGTAGTCGTTGCACAGTCGCGCGAAGGTCGTCCTACCTCTCCTCGGGACGCTCAACCCGGAATTGCCGATCCCTTTGTCGGTGAGGAGTGTAGCGGGCTGGGGAGGCACGGTCGTCCGCAGTGGGGCCTGGTCGAGTCAGGTGGCCTCGTCTTCTTGAGACGTCACCATGAACTGAACCGGCCGCTTGAAGACATTCTCGAACAGATCGCTGCGCCCCCGTGCGGCCCAAATTTCCAATTCGGCATCACCCGATACTTGCAAGGCCATGATCACGGTCTTCCCGAGTTTGACATCGACGCTCTGCACGACGGAAAACTGACTGCGGTCCAGTCCATCGGCGATGCGAAGCAGAGCGGACAACACTTTGACGATGCGTTGCGTGCCCTCGGGCAAGGCGATGAACTCGTCGTGTTTTCGGTGGGGCACCGCCCGTCGGTGATACCGCGCGATATTCGCCACCAGGTCAATTTCGTCGGCGGTGAACCCTGACAGGTCGCTGTTCTTGATCAAATAGTAGGCATGCTTGTGGTGCTGTCGTGAATTGATCAAGTATCCGATATCGTGCAAAATCGCCGCGAACTCCAGCCATTCGCGCTCCCGCTGTCCAAACCCATGCAACGGTTTGGTTTGATCAAAGAGACGCAGCGCAAGTCCCGCCACATGGAGGGCATGCGTTTCGGACACATGACAGCGACGGGCGAGGAACAGGATGTTTCGCTTCCGGACGTCCGGAATGTCACGCTCCGCCTGAATCCCTTCGTGATGCCGCTGGACAAAATCGTAAATGATCCCTTCCCGGATGGCCTTATCGCAGATCGTGAGTTCGTCCTTGTGCAATAACCCAAGTAAAATCCTCAACACCGTGGACGCAGGAAGCAGCGTATCCACACGCTTGGGATCGAGGCCTTGGATGGCCAGCCTTGTTTTCAGCGTGGCGTCGGCCAAGCGCTTTTCGACCGCCGCAATTTCCTTTCCAGAAATCTTCGCTAGATTCAGTTGCGGGAGCGGACGTCCCGTACGTTGCAGATGGATCACCTCGGCCAGATTGGCGGCCATCCCGGAGGTGGCGATGACCTGTTCAACCCGTTTGGTCTTGTAGGGACCGAGGGCGCTCTTGAGCTGGCTGGTCACGGCCTCTTCCAGTTCATGCAGCATCGCTTTGGACGGAGGGGTCTTCGTGAGGTACAAGTCTTTCAAGCGGATCGCGCCGAGCTTCAGGCTACGGGCGTGGAACACCGTCTCCCGATTGCCGACGATTACCTCCACTGAGCCGCCCCCGATATCGATCACGAGCGTGGGCAGATCGGGTAGGGCCACGCTGTTCTGCACGCCGAGGAAGATCAACCGGGCTTCCTCCGCGCCGGTAATGACCCGCACCGTCAGGCCAGTTTGTTGCGCGACATGATCCAGGAACTCACCGCCGTTGCGCGCCTCGCGCACGGCACTAGTCGCCACCCCTTCGATTCGTTCATACCCCTTGTTCCTGGCGAGAGTGACGAGATTACGAATCACTTCCAGGCCGCGCATCATGGCCTGGTCGGACAGACGACGGGAGGTGAAGACGCCGTCGCCCAGTCGAGTCATGTCTTTGAAGCGATCGAGGATCTTATAGGAATAGTCCGGGTGGACCTCCGCTAAGACCATATGGATGGAGTTGGTGCCGATGTCGAGGACGGCAAGTTTGGGCATGGGCCTCTAGCAGTTTGCGGACGGAGCGACGTGTCGAATGTTCTTGCCTTCGACCATATAGACGACAAGTTCCCCAATGTTCGTCGCATGATCGGCGATCCGTTCGAGCGCCTTGGCGACGAACGTCAGCCTGATCGCGCGGGTAATCGTACGCGTGTCCTCCAGCATAAATGAGAGGAGTTCTCGAAACAACTGTTCATTCAGTTCGTCCACGAAATCATCGTCGGTGCAGACCTTCCGCGCCAGCACCGGGTCCGAATTCACGAAGGCATCCAGGCAGTCTTTGACCATGCGCATCGTCCAATGGGCCATGCGTGGAATGTCGATGTAGGGTTTGAGTTGCGGCTCGCCGTTCAATTCCAGCGCCCGTTGGGCGATGTTGTCCGCCAGATCACCCATACGTTCCAGTTCTGACGAAATCTTCATCCCCGTCGTGATAAAGCGGAGATCGCGGGCCGTGGGCTGCTGGAGAGCCAGCAACTGGATACAGAGGTCGTCGATCTCTACATCGAGAGCATTGACGTCGTGATCCTGCTCGACGACCGTCACGGCCCGATCGGAGTCCCGATTCACCAACGCTTTCAGGGCCTGCTCTATCTGTGACTCCACGAGTGAGCCCATGCTGAGCAATTGCCGCTTCAGGTGGGCGAGGTCTTGGTCGAAATGTCGTTGCATTGTACGGTTCCTCCCGAATTTATCCGAACCGGCCTGTGATGTAGTCTTCGGTCCGCTTGTCTCGCGGAGTCGTGAAAATGGTTTTCGTGTCGCCGAATTCTACCAGCTCTCCCATCAAGAAAAACCCGCATTGATTGGACACTCGCGCGGCCTGCTGCATGTTATGGGTGACGATGACAACCGTGTAGGTGTCTTTCAGTTTGAAAATAAGTTCCTCGATCTTGCCTGTGGCGATCGGATCGAGCGCCGAGCAGGGCTCATCCATGAGAATGACCTCCGGCTGCACCGCCAACGCACGCGCGATGCAGAGCCGCTGCTGTTGTCCTCCCGACAATCCCAGCGCGCTTTGCGTGAGCCGATCCTTGACTTCGTCCCACAGACCCGCCCCCTGCAAACTATGCTCGACCAGCTCGTCCAGCGTCCGCTTGTCTTTGGTGCCATGCAGCCGCGGGCCGTACGCCACATTGTCATAGATGGATTTGGGAAAGGGATTCGATTTCTGGAAGACCATGCCCACGCGTTTCCTGAGATCAGTGACATCAATGTCGAGGCCGTAAATGTCGGTACCGTCGAGTTCCACCCGTCCCACGGCGCGTGCGCCTTCCACCAGGTCGTTCATGCGGTTCAGGCAACGCAGCAAGGTGGATTTCCCGCAGCCGGACGGCCCGATGAATGAGGTCACTGAGTGCGTTCGGACCGTGAGGACCACATGAAACAGGGCCTGCCGCTCACCATAATAAAAGTCCAGGTTGCGAACCTGTATCTTCGCGTCCACCGATGGGGCCGCCTGCGACTGGTCGCGAGTCACACGCGACTGCGGAAGGCTCGGAACGATGGGACGGGACGGGACGGTCGGCGGAGTGGACGATAGACTCAGAGAATGGACTTCCATGCGAACTCCTCTCAGTGATTACACCGCGGACATCGCGAAGCGTTTGCGAAGTCGGTTTCGTAACATCACGGCCGTCCAATTGAGCAGGACAACCACGAGGATCAAAATCAAGGTGGTCATGTACACCATCGGTTTGGCGGCTTCGACGTTCGGCGATTGAAATCCCACGTCGTAGATATGAAATCCCAAATGCATGAATTTTCGGTCGAGGTGCAGAAATGGGAGGTAGCTATCCAATGGCAGAGCGGGCGCCAACTTCACCACTCCCGTGAGCATCAGGGGCGCGACTTCGCCGGCCGCCCGGGCCATGGCCAGAATCAATCCCGTCAAAATACCCGGAAGCGCGCAGGGAAGAATCACGTGCCAGATCGTTTCGAACTTGGTCGCTCCCAACCCGACCGACCCTTCCCGGAAATCTCGTGGTACGGCAGACAGGCCCTCTTCGGTCGCGACGATCACCACCGGTACGGTAAGCAGGGCCAAGGTTAGCGACGCCCAGAGGATGCCGCCGGTGCCGAAGGTCGGATTGGGCAACGATTCCGGGAACAGCAATTGGTCAATCGTCCCGCCTAACGCATAGACGAAGAAGGCCAACCCGAAGACGCCGAACACGATGGACGGCACGCCGGCGAGATTATTGACAGCAATCCGCACCAGTTGGACCAGGACACCTTGCTTGGCATATTCCCGCAGATAGACCGCGGCCACGACCCCGAAAGGCATCACCGCGATCGTCATCAAGAACACCATCAGGACCGTGCCGAAAATCGCCGGGAAGATGCCCCCTTCAGTATTCGCTTCACGCGGCTCGCTGGACACAAACAGCCAGAGGTTGTGAAGGTAGGCGACCAACTTGTCGATCCAGCTCATGTCGTTCGGCCTGCTGACCGTGATGACCTGGTCGAGCGTAAGCCGCAACGGCCGCCCATTGGAGAGGGTCAAAAGGAGTGTCTTCTGCCCGGCCTCTTTGTGCAGCTGCTCCAGCGCCACCGTTTTGGCTTGGTATTCCTGTTCTAGTGTGGCGATCTGATCAACGAGACGGCGGTCCACTTCGGCTTCGCGCGGACTGAGTTGGCCGTCGAGCGTGAGGGCCTGGCGCTCGAGCCTGGCTTTCTCGAGGCGATAGTTGATCGCGCCGATCTCGTCGCGCTCGACATGCTCAATACGTTGGCGCAGATTGGTGGATTCCTCCACCAGCGATCCGATTGCCGGCCAGGTCTGACTGTCCGAACTTTCCGTCATTCCATCGACGCCCACGATGCTGAGGCGACCAAACGCGGGGCCCCATTCGCGTCGTTCGACGAATGTCAGATCTTTCGGGCTCATGGTTGAGAGGATATCCTCTCCATTGACCCATCGATACTCGGAGCCGAACACATCGCGATTGCCGACACGGTAGCGAAATCGGTCCAGTCCATTGGGCCTATCCGGTGTCACAGAATTGGGAATGACTTCGTGTCCCACCACCTGTCCGATGACGATTTCTTGGGTCTTCAGCACGATCTGATGCAGGGTGGCAGGCCAGAACTGCCCCAATCCATTCACCATGATCAGTGCGAGCATCGCTCCCACCATCAAGAGGCTGATGGCGACGCCGGACGCCGTCAGCCAGACGAAGAGTTCACCGCCCCGCCAGAAGCTTTTCATCGAATCAGAGCTTTTACCCATGGCTGTACTTGTCCCGCAGCCGCTGCCGAACGATTTCAGCCAGTGAGTTGATGACGAAGGTGACGATGAACAGCAACAAGGCCGCTAGGAACAATACGCGGTACAGGCTACCCCCGTGGGGCGCTTCGGGAATTTCCACGGCGATATTTGCCGACAAGGTCCGGAATCCGTTCGCCCAGTTCCAATCCATGACCGGAGTATTGCCTGTCGCCATCAGTACGATCATGGTTTCGCCGATCGCACGACCGAACCCGATCATGACTGCGGAAAAGATCCCGGGGCTGGCCGAGAGCAACACCAGATAGAGAACGGTTTGCCAGCGGGTGGCGCCCAGCGCGAGTGAGCCGGCGATTTGGGTCTTCGGCACGTTCGCGAGCGCCTCTTCGGCGATGCTATAGATGACAGGCACGATGGCGAACCCCATGACGATGCCGACCACCAAGGCGTTGCGCTGATCGTACTGAATGTCAAGCCGGTTCGAGAGCCATGCCTTGATGTCGCCGCCGAACCACCAGGCTTCGAGGAACGAATTGGCCCAGAGACAGGCTCCAATCCCGATCGCCAGGATGGGAATCAACAGCAGGGCCTCCTGCCCAGGACGGAGGCGTCGCCTGAAAGCGGGGGGAAAGAGATACCAAATGAGAGAACTCGCGATGACGAGCACCGGCAATGTCACGGCCATCCCTGCGACGGCCGGAAGCAATCGTTCCAGCAGGGGAGCCAGCCAGAGCCCGGCGAGAAAGCCCAACACGACCGTCGGCAAGGCTGCCATCACTTCAATGATCGGCTTGATCTTCGCGCGAAGATCCGGGTGCATGAACTGCGAGGTGCACATCGCCGCCAGAATGGCAATCGGCACAGCGAGAAGCAACGCGTACATCGTCCCTTTGAGCGTCCCGAAGGCGAGCGGCATTAAGCCGAGTTTGGGTTCAAAATCATCCGACCCCGAAGACGATTGCCACACATGTGTGGGTTGGTCGTACCCTTCGTACCAGACCTTGCCGAACAGGGTCTCGAAGGTCACCTCAGGATAGGCATTGTGCATCTGATAGAGAGCAAGTTGACCGGCCCCATCAAAGGAGATCAACCCGTCGCCTTTCGGCGCGAACGTCACAGCGCGGATCGGGGAATCGCCGTTCGACAGCGTGAGCCATGTTTGCTCAGCAGTCGCATGGTGAAGAAAAATCTGCCCCTTCGCGTCCGCTGTCACAAACCCCTTCACCCGCTGGGAGGGAGCAAAGGCGGTAACCGGGGCGCCATGAGACCGGAAGGTATGCATCTTCGTGAGCCGCCAGCGAGATTGATCCTCTGCGCGCCGTATGAGTCCCCAGGTCGAGACCTCGCCCTCCGCCGTCATGACGACCAGGCTACGATCACCGTTCAAGAAACCGAGCGCAGTCACCGCCGTGGTAGGTGTGGTGACCGCATAGCCGCCTTTCACGGCGGGTGGTTCCCTGTCGGACAGGGCCACATGCAGCACGAGCCCGTCCATCGTGCCGATATAGAGGTTTTCAAGCGACCCGTCCAGAGCCAAGGATGTGACGGTGGCGGTCGGTTTTGTCAGTTCCGTGATGACCGGATCGATGCCCGCTCCTTCGTCCGCCGGCAATCGAACGACGATCAGCCGACCTTCTTGAGAGAAGATGGCCAGCACGCTTTCACGGTCGTTGAATCGGTACGCCAGAGTCGTGATAGGACCTTGGGTGAGCGTGAGTGGTCGGCCGGCCCGGATCATCGGACGTTTCTGCCGCTCGCCGGAATCGGAGAACTCCGTCGTCGTGCCGATCTTCAGCAACAGCACCTCGCCCTCGGCCGTGCCCACCGCATAACGCGAAGCACGGCCGCCGCCATGCGCCATCGCCGTGAGATGCCTGCTCTTGAGGTCGGCCGGCAGCTCCATCGGAATCGGTTGGCCGGAGGCCAGCTCGATGAACTGCACGCCGCCCGACGTGACTATCTGCGCGATCTCGCGATGCTCATCCACCGCAAGTTGAACCGGACCTTCCGCCGTGAGGAAGGCAGGCAATACCATGCGCTGAGTCAATTTGGCGGTGGGAGTCGTGAACAACGGCGTCACTTCCCGAAAGAGGAAGAAGAAAATACCGAGAATGCTGAGGATCGTCGCCAGGCCACCGACGGTGATCATGGCTCGTGCCAGGCGATCGATCAGCGGGCGCATGTGAAGAGGTTTGATCATTCGTCGGTCTCGCTCTGATCGTCAGTGGATCTTGGCCGATTGTTTGTCGGCCAGGGTTGCATCAACAGAGAAATAGCCGTCTCTCAAGACATCGGATTGCCCCTCTCGGCTGTAGACATACGCGAGAAATTCTTTGACGATCGGAGACAGAGGTTTGCCGGGAGCTTGATTCACATAGATGTATAAGTATCGCCAGAGCGGGTAACTGCCGTTTTTCGTGTTGGCCTGGGTCGGCTCGATGTACGGCTGGCCTGTCTTTGCCGCCAGGGGAACCATTCTGACGCCGGACGTCGTATACCCGATCCCGCTGTAACCGACCCCATAGCGATCTTCGCTGATCCCTTGGACCACTGAAGCGGACCCAGGTTGTTCCTTGACCTGATCCTTGAAATCCCCGTTCTTGAGCGCATGCTCCTTAAAAAACCCATAGGTTCCGGAAGCCGAGTTCCGCCCGTAGAGGCTGATGGGCGCCGTAGCCCAGTCGCCGGCTAACCCGAGTTGGCCCCACTTGGTTGGGTCGATGGCATGTCCCTGTCGCCGGGACTTGGAAAACAGCGCATCCACCTCCGGCATCGTCAGGCCCTTAATCAGGTTGTCTTTGTTGACGAAGAGCGCCAATGCGTCGACTGCTACGGGGTAGGAAGTCGGGGGGTATCCGAACTTCGCTTCGAACGCATCGATCTCACTGGACTTCATCGTCCGCGACATGGGACCGAGTTGAGCCGTGCCTTCAATGAGGGCCGGTGGCGCCGTGCTGGACCCCTTCCCTTCCACTTGGATTTTCACATTCGGATATTGTTTTCGAAATCCTTCGGCCCAGAGGGTGATGAGATTGTTGAGCGTGTCCGAGCCGATGCTGTTGATCGTACCGGAGACACCACTCACTTTTTGGTAGGGCTTGATCTCCTGATCGAGCTTCGCGGTTTCAGCGACAATAGGTGACTCACTTGAACCGGCACTCACGAGATGGGTTGTCATGAACGGACCCAAGACGGTGAGGGTGAGGCCCATGCAGATCTGACGATACGAAGCGACCATCATATGATTCCTCCGGGATTTGATGAAATTAAGCCGTAACAGTAATGCAGCAGCCTACGATTGACACATTTCACCTTCTTCACAGCCGTGTTAACGGATTGTTAACTCTCGCGCGTTCTCGTCCCTTCATGGCCGGAGCTTATTCTTGCAATGAGCTGCTGACGCTGCGATAACTCATGTCCGCCACCTGCAGTTAACGATTTTGTAACAATGCCGCAATGGTTCTGTGACCAATGGCTGATAGAGATCAGACAGATTTATCACTTGTTCGTGTCGGTCATTTTCGATCAGATAGAGGGGAGCGGGCATGAGACGACTTCAACGGCAAGCGGTGATGGCAAGTCTGGCTGTTGTCTGTATGTGGAGTCTGGGAGCGCCAGCCTGGGGCGAGCAGGGCGGCACTATCCTCCGGCCTCCAGGGATTCCTCCTGTTGTGGCACAAGCAGAGCCGGCGCCGGCCGCCCCGGCACCGTCACAAGGACCGACCGTCTTGCCTCCCGGTGGCACCAGCATCGAAGACCTCTTGCTCCAAAAAGGCTCGATCACGATGGACGAGTGGATTCAGATTCGAGCGGAGCAGGAGTACAGCGGAGCAGAAAGTGCAAGACGGATCGACGCGATCGAGGATTGGAAAACCAGAACCGAGCTGTTGCCGATGTTGCGGGATAAGGTTAATTTCGGCCTGAATGCGCTCCAGTTCCTCTATAGCCATCAAGATGCGCATGTGCCGGAAGGAAAAAGTCAGGACAATTTCTCCATCCGCCGTTCTGAACTGTTGTTCTGGGGACGCATCAGCGACACGCTGCCCCGCTGGCACGCCCTCATGGAGTTCCAGAGCATCAACTTGGGGCGCGAGACGCCGACGGGGGGAAGCGGAGCCGCCACCGGACAACCCATCGCCTCCACCTTCTTTCGGGAATCCTATATCGACTTTCGCCCCTTTCAATCCTGGGCTCCCTACATGAACTTCATCCGCATGGGTATTTTCCGTATGCCCTTCGGCATCTTCACGGAAACCTCCGGCGGTCTACGCGACATCATCAGTTCCCCCTATTTGACGTCGGTCGGAAGCGGAAACGGCAATCGAACGGGGTCGGCTGGAACCATCGATTTTCTTCAGGAACGGGATTTCTTCGTCGATGTCCGTGGAAAATTGTTCAACCGGCTTGAATACGTGGCCGGCATCATGAACAACAATAATTTTCATGCGAATGCGACCGGTGCCAACGCTCCGAAGAGCTTCTACACTCGTGTTCGCCTGTTCGGTACGGACGTGTCCTGGATCAGCTTTACCTCCATCCAGGGGGAATCGAACAACGCCAATACTAATATCAACGGACGGGGGAAGGGCGCCTTCGATCGGTATGGACTGGACTTCCGCTATACCTCGAAAATCATCCCCGGTCTGATGGTGCAGGGCGAATGGTGGCAGGGCCACGACGGCTCCAACCAAACCACCGTTGGTCGGCCGGCTAACGGCGCCTGTCTCGACCAGGCCATCTGCGGTGGATCCGGGGCTCCCGGCGCGCAGCGACGCACCTGGTACGTGCTAGGGAAATATCTGATCTCCGACGGCTTCCTTCAAAACTGGGAGCCGACCATCATGTATGAACAGTTCGATCCCAGCACCAGCATGTCGAACGACCTCTATACGAGAACCATCCTCGGTCTGACTTATTATTTTGAAAATTTCCCACCCAAGGTCCAATCCAAGATTCAATTCAACTACGAATTCAGGCACCACCAGGGAAATGGGCCGGGCGTTCCTTACGATACGACGTTCGATGCGTTCGCACAGAATGCTTTCCTCGTCCAGTTCCAAATCCGCTTCATGTAATCAGACGAATCGACCGTCGATTCATTGTGCCGCCTGGGGTTGCAAAGCAGCCCAGGAGGGCGTAAGGAGGACAAGAATGATCCGCATGCCGAGAACCATCGTCCTGGTGATTTTTCTCGCCGTGACCGCCTGTGCGCCGGTTCAACTCTTTCCGACCGATGCCACAAACGGTGTGGACAAGGAGTTTGACTTTACCGCCTGGCGGACCATTCCAAACGCCAAGACCGGGCAGAAGGTTCAGCTTGGTGGGCGTGTCGTGCAGGCGAATGGCAGGAATGGAGGCCTGATTATCATTGCCACGCAGCTGCCGATCGTCCAGCAACCAGCGTACGGGCCGAAAGACATGGGCAGGCGCTCTGGGGAGTTTGCCATATTCTATGCGGGCTCCCTCGATCCCAAGTGGCTGAAACCCGGCAATCGGCTGATCGTCATCGGGACGACTCAAGAAGCGAAGGCGGTGGTCGTGGACGACGTGCAACGCAGCCTGCCTTCCCTGGCCGCTCGATGTCTGCACGTCTGGAATACGGGCGGGAAGGAGATCGCTGAATTCCCCTATAATGCCGGTGGAGGGTATGAACCGCTGGAGGAAGACACCTATTGTGTTCCACAGTGAGGGAAAAAGGCATGACGAGTCCATGGTCCTGCTGACCCCCTGCCTAGGTCAGGCTTGCCTGATCCTCCTGCTCGCCGTCGCAGCGGGGTGCGCAAGGGAGGCCACCTACGTGCGTACTACGGAGAATGGCGGGCTCGTATCCTATCCTTTTCAAACTGATGTCGAGGTGCTGGCGTCCTCCGGACGTCGCGAGGCTTTTCAATTGATCGCCGAGAAATGTCTCAAAGGCTCACGCATTGTTCGAGAGGGCGAAATCCCCAAGGTCAGCAAGGCAGCCGATCGGGCATGGCGCGGTCAGATGGGTATGGACCGGCTATGGGGAGTCCAGTTTGTATGCGAGTAGGACCCCCTGCGTGGCGACGGCACTACAAGAGCCTGCGCCTATTGTTTTCCGTCAGCCTGCTCTCTCTGGCATTGTCGGCCTGCCAGACTTTCGGAAACGAGCGAGTCATCTATGATCAGCAGGGCGTTCAGATCGGTCTCCAGACCGATCCCTCCGTGCAACGTTCGTCTCCCCCGGCGCTGAACGCGCATCCGGCATCTCTCACCACCCAAGAGCTGCTGGTGTTGCTGGAGGCCGTTCGTGTGAGCGGATGGAGTGGAACGATCGTGGGTTGGTTTGATGCGCCGCGCTCAATCCCGCTTTTTGATGATGCGGATCTTCGCGTGATGACGATGCCAATCGCCGATGCGTTTCGAGAGGCCACGTCCGCGCAGCGTGTTTTCTTTTCTCTTCCGAATCCCACATCCGCCTACGGTGATGCGACGACCGGTGCGCTGTTTATCCGCGGCGCCTATTTGCACATGGTGGTGACGGATCATAAGGCCTTCGCCCGAGCGGACACGGCCGGAGGAGATGAAAAGGATGTGCGGGATACGAAGGGCATGAAGCTTGGCGTCACCCATCCCCATCGGGCAGCGACCCTGCCGGCGTCGGATGAGCCGGGTTGGGCGCCATTCGAAACCGTGCACCTCTCCCTCAACGTAAAGGAACTGCTGGCTCAAGATAGTCTGAATAGGGGTGGGGCTGTCGCAAATAGCAAGCGCGAGCCGACCTCGGCGGGGACGGCACCGGTGGTCACGGCGGAGCCGACCGAAGCTCCGCAAGACCTCCGACTTCAGATTCGTGAACTGACCCAGTCAAACCTCGATCTTCGGGATCGATTGAATCAACAGACGCAGCAGTTACAGGAATTGAAGGACGAACTGACAAGGCTCCGGCGAGAGTTGGACGGCGCAAAACCCAAGAAACCGGCAACGCGGAAGCCCTCCTCTCCTTGACCTCGACTGCATCCACATCCGTTATCCGTACCACCTTCTTTACTGTTTTAACGCGGCACCCGACATGGGTGCCGCTCTCAACGCAACCGACAGCTTTTCCACCTGATCCATCGGCAGGGGATAAAAACCCGCTCGCACGACGGCTTCCTGCCCTTCACGGCTCTTGACGAATTCCAGAAATTCTTGCACCGCAGGCGGCAGGGAACTACCGGGTTCCTTATCAAAATAGAGATACAAAAGACGGCGAAGGGGGTAAGTTTGGTCCGCAACGGTGGCGGGGGACGGCGTGATCAAGGGCATGCCGTCATTTTCTGCCAACGGGACGATCCTCACGTTGGAGGCTTGCAGCCCGATCCCACTGAAGCCGATACCCAACTGATCGCGACTGAGGGCCAAGATAACCGACGCGGCGCCTGGTTCTTCGTGCATCGTCGGTTTGAAATCCCCACCGGCCAGCACATGCTCTTGAAAAAAGGCCCTCGTCCCAGACTTGCGGTCACGCCCGTAGAGTTGAATCGGTGCGGCTGTCCAGCCATTGCCCAAAGCCAGGTCCCCCCAAACTGCGACATCTTTTTTGTATCCCCGGTGGCGGGCGGTCGAGAAGATGGCATCAGCTTGATCTAGGGTCAGCCCCGTCAACGGATTGTCCTTATGGACATAGAGGGCGACGGCGTCCACTGCGATCGGGATGGTCAGGGGTTCGTACCCTCGTTGAGTCGAGAATTGCTTCACCTCGGAATCCATCAGTTCGCGCGAGCTGCTCACGAGGAGGGCCTGCTTCGCACGTTCTTCCTTAACGACGATCCGTCCTGGCTGGGGCGGTTCGAGGAACTCTGTGATGGCCTTGGTTGAGCCCCCGGATTTGAGATCGATCGTGACCTTGGGTTGGCGGGACTGGAAAACCAGCACGAGACGGCGCATCAGCGCATGCATGGTGTCGGATCCCTGGACTCGAAAGCCACCGGTCACTTGAGATTTCGGGCTATATCGTTCGAGGCTGGGATCGACCATTAAGGTGGCGAAGGGTCCACTTTGTTCCGCATGGACCAACTCCAGAGCGCCGAGAAGAAACAGCAGTGCAAAGGCCAATATATGTCCGCCGATCATGCCCCACTGTCGCCGTGGCCGCTTGTGAGATTGCTCGGGATGCGCCATTTATGCCTCCTATAATGTGGATGAACCCTCGTGCAGCCACAAGGTAGAACTGTCAGATTGCGGGAGTGAAAACGGAATGTTACAGAATTGTTAACTTTTGCTGGCTCCGGTACCGTTTCTGCGTGAGTTGGGGGCGGATGCGAAGTCCCGGTCGCCGAAATGATCGAGTTAACAACAAGGCAATAGAGCCGTGAGAAGCTGGAAACAGTGTGTCCTTAATATGACGTTCCATGACCGCCCAAGTCGTGCACATCATCGAGGACGAGCCGCTCCACACCACTCTACTGGATCGTGCGTTGCGCCACGCCCACTTCGCCACCGCGCTGGCCACCGATGGTCGCCGCGGATGGGAAGATGTGCAACACCTCCTCCCGTCGCTGATCCTGCTCGATCTCATGCTGCCCGGCATGAGCGGGTATGAGATCTGCCGGTTGGTGCGAAGAACTCCCTCCACCAGGCATATCCCCATCATTATGCTGACGGCCGTCGGCACGGAAGAAGACCGCATTGCCGGCCTTGAGATGGGAGCGGACGACTATGTGGTGAAACCGTTCAGTCCCCGTGAGGTCGTGTCGCGCGTGCAGGCGGTGTTACGTCGAACGCATGCACCACTTCCCGAGACCGAACCGTTCTCGGAGCATACGGTTACCCTGCAGGGACCATTCTTCGTGGTGTCGATGCAGCAGCGGCAAGTCACCGTCTCCAGCACGGAACTGCGGTTACTTCGATACATGCTGGCTCGAGACGGGGAGCTCGTCCGCGGCGAGGACTTGGTCGACCTCCCCGGGGAGGATCGAGGGAACATCGCGCCGGAGGAACTCGATCACCGGGTTCGCTTTCTTCGATGAAAACTGGAAAATAGTGGGGCGGGATCGATCGAGATCTTGCCGGGATCGCGCTACCGCTTCCTGGCACAACCACGACCGGGCTGAGACACAAGCGGCGCAACCGCTCTCAATCGCGGCGCCCGGTCGCGTGGTCGGCAAATGCTTAGGTTTCACGCTGAACGATCGCATTTAGCGTCAACAGGAAAGGCTGTGCCTGGTCGTTCGGTAGGGGTCTACTGTACGTTCGAAGAAGTCAACACGACTCACAGTGAGAACACACCACACACAGCAGGGCGCGGAGCACCAGCGAAAGTGTGGAAACAATCAGCACATACGCGATCCAGTCTCGAAACACTTCTTGGAGCGTAACCGGCTTGGCGACCTGCCCCCAGGCCTTATTCCAATAATTGTCCCGCACAAAAAGAAGTAACAGTATGACGAGCGTGATCACGCTCACAATGACTATCATAGTGCCGTAATCCGAACCCATAAATCGTTGCCCCTGCAGGAGTGCTGCGCGCGCGGAGCCGATTGGTACGCTCACCGGCCAAGCTCAACTGCGCAAAGCTGCCCACGCGTCTATTCAACTCAACCGACACAGGATAACGCTGGGTCTGTGGACGAAACCCATTCGACTTCGTACTCGAATCCTCTCCGGAGGAGAATGATCTTTCCGCGCCGACTCAGTTCATCGACCGTCTTGAAGACTTGGTTCCAGCTGAGCTCCGGAAGCAGAACGACGATCTGCTCCAACCTCAAGGACTTCCGCGTGCGTAACAGATGGAGAATCAAAAATTCACTGGTGTGGGAGATGGCTGGATGCACCATGGCGCTCCTCCTGGTTGGACTTCCGAGACTCTCCAGGGCGGGCTCGCTCCGAAGAGCTAGGGCAGCAGAGGCATTCTGCTGGTACCAGTTTGCTTCAGACTTGTGACTCCGACATCAACGCCTCATTAAATCTGAGTTAACTCGCTGTACCAGATAGACCTCGACGTGGTACTAGAATTCCTCGCGGCCCAAGACGGTCCCTTTTTCACTTCTTTCTCCAGAGGCCGGTGAGCAGCGCACCGCCACCACCCGAACCGCCCCAAGCGCGAGAAGAATCGCCCCGAGCAGAAGCAACTTGCCTTGGTCGGCCTCTTTGAACCACAGAGAAATGATTTCCGTCAGCATCACCACCAGAATCGTATCCACGATGAACGTCACCTTGACGCGTCCCTCGGAGAAATAGGTGAGGGTGGTCTTAAATACTTCAACCACGGCGAGCAGGATCAATGTATCGACGATGATCTGGCGAAGACCGACTTCGACCGGCGCACTCACCAGAAGTCTGATATCAAGAAACGTCTTGATCACCCCGCCGGTGAGCGCAATGAGAATCGTGAGAATCAGCAAACTCAGCACGCTTTTGATGGCCTTCATCCACAGCTCGGTCAGGTCCATGTCGATGACACGCCCCATGAAATCCGAGAGACGATGCGGGCGAGGCTGGCAACCGTTAAAGGTCATACGTAGTGACTCCTGATTATTGTCAATAGTGCCGTTCATAAAGGAATGCATTGCTTTCCGATTTCTTCATGCATGGTTGATATCACCACACACCCCATGAGGAATGTACCGTGGCACTGTTCCATCGTCGTCACAGCGCTATTACAACACAGTTACGTTTTATCGAAAAACTGACACCCACACATCCACGTCAGGCGATCGAACCGACGGATTTACGCGCGTGTAACAGGTGTGATACCCCCCCGCAACCCTCTTCCGTCATCATGGGAGCATGCAGAATGCGCCGGACACTGTGCGTCATCAAGGCACCTTGATCCTCCTGGTGACCAATGATGAAGAGGTTGCAGAAATGCTGCACCGTCTTCTGCGAGCCAATGGATATCATGTGCTGCGCGCGACATCGGCCCAACACGCTTTCTCCCTCGCTCAACGGATATCCAGCAAACTGGCCGTCGTTGACCGGCGGCAGCAAATCATCGCGCTGTTGCGTCGCGATCCCCTCATTGGGCACATCCCCATGGTTGCGTTCCAACCTCATGGTCAGCCTTGCACAGAAGAAGAAATGCTGAGAGAACTCGCCGACGGATATGACATGGTGCTGTCTGCTCTGAGTCACCGAGAATGGCTGGCCATCATCAAGGCACTGCTCCGACGACAAGAGTTTCTCTCTGCTCCGGAGCCGGAACTTCGAGCCAACCAACTGTATATGAATGTGGCCCGATACGAAGTGGCCATGGCCGGCGTATCGCTTGAATTAACGCCGAAAGAATTCAGGATTCTTCAAGTCCTGCTCCAGCATGCAGGACG
>JAHFEW010000195.1 GCA_023248215.1 Nitrospira sp. | reverse complement strand
CACGATCGGGCCCCAGTGTGTGCTGCGCTTATTCGTCACGTCTTTACTCTGCGCTCCTCTTCTCCGGATGACTGTTGACCCAGTTCACAAGGGCTCCCAGCATCTGTTCAATATCCTGGAGATGTCTGACCCGAATATTGTATAGCTCCTCGGCACTCACTGCGGTAAGGCGCTCGATTGCTTCGTACGCCCATACGCCCAATGGTGAAGGGGCAGATTGGCAGAGGCCTCCGCTGTGGCCCACGAAATCACATGCGCACGCAGCCGGATCCTCCCGGGAGCGGACCGGTGCTCAACGGTATGAGGCCTGAGAATGCTACTCGTAGGCGGCGTTGCTCTGAGACGCCGGTCTGCATCCCGCCTCATTGGACGGAGCCACGAAAACCGGGGGACTGACAGATCTCGCTTCAGCTTTCTCGACCGCACCCTTACCGGAAACGTGGGTTCTTCTATGCGACACAAACACATCCTGCATCTTAACAAGCCTCTGCGCCACCTCCTCAGCCCATTCCTCGTTTTTCAGGCCCTGGGGGCTGTAGGTGGACACAAGGTCGCACAACTGTTCGATGAGTATCCGTGCCTTTCCCTCAGCGGCTATCCGTTCGAGATCGACGACCTTGTGGAAAAAGAGATGTGCGTCGGGAAGGCTATCCGGTTGTATCTGGAGAACCCCCCTCACCGACGAATCTTCGACGGTCTCGTCCCGTCCAACAAGTTCTTCGAAGAGTTTTTCCCCTGGGCGAAGGCCGACGAACGTGATCGGCACCTCCTGCTCCGGCACGTAGCCGGACAAGCGGATGAGATTGCGCGCCATGTCCAGGACCTTGATCTGCTCGCCCATGTCCAAGACGAAAATCTCTCCGCCCTTGGCCAACACCGCTGCATGCAGGACAAGGTGCACGGCTTCAGGAATCAGCATGAAGTACCGGCGCACCTCCGGATGAGTGACGGTCACCGGCCCGCCCGCCTTGATCTGTTCCATGAACAAGGGGATGACGCTCCCGTTACTCCCCAGAACATTTCCAAACCGAACCGTGGCGAAGATGGTCCGACTTTCGCGACTCAACCGTTGCACAACCAGCTCGGCCACGCGCTTGCTGGCTCCCATGACGCTGGTGGGGTTGACGGCTTTGTCGGTGGAAATAAGGATGAACCGCTCGACGTGAAACTCCTGCGCAGCCTCGGCGAGGGTGCGCGTTCCTCCCACATTATTCTTCACCGCTTCGCACGGGCTGGCCTCCATTAACGGCACATGCTTGTGCGCCGCCGCATGGAACACGATCTGCGGCTGGTGCTCGGCCATGATCCGGCAGACGCGAGCCTTGTCCGTCACATCGCCGACCACGGCGTGCGCCTGGACCCCGCCATAGCTGGAGCGCAACTCGTTGGCCACAGCGAACAGCCCGTTCTCATACCTGTCGAAGAGGACCAACGCGGACGGATTCAAGGCGGCGATTTGCCGACAGAGCTCCGAACCGATGGAGCCGCCTGCCCCGGTCACCAGCACGCGCTTCCCGTTGATCAGATGGCGGAGCGGCTCGGCGTCCAATCCAACCGGCGCTCGCTCCAGCAAGTCTTCGATCGCAAGATTTCTGATTTGACTCACCTCGATCTGACCGCCGAGAACATCGCGGAGATTCGGCAACGTCTTAATCGGCACTTTATAGGACTCAAGGGCCTTGACCACCTTTCGGATCACGGCCGGTTCCGCGCGCGAGATCGTCACGAGAACAGCATGGGGTTTTTGCTCTTCGAAAATACGCGAAAGAGTCTCTCGTGTTCCGAAGACTTTGATGCCATGAATCCACCGACCAGTCTTGTTCGTATCATCATCAATGAAGCCTATCGGTTCATATTCATAGAACGGATTATTCTTTATATCTCGAACAACCATCTCGCCTGCATCGCCTGCCCCATAGATTAATATCCGCTTCTTTCGATCAGGGTATCCAAATCCGCGATAAATTCGTCTGGCCAGACGGACGCCGCCCAATAATGAAACCAGCAACATCGAGTCGATCAGGAAGACCGTCTTCGGATAGGCAGTCAGGCTCAAACCCCAATGGACTATGACGTAGAATACAAACGTGCTAGCCAGCACCCCTCCGATAATGTTCCGAAGATCCCCAATACTCGTATACCGCCACAGTCCCTCGTAAAGCCGGAAGGGGATGAAGATCGCACCACGAAGCACCACCAGCCATGGCAGCATCTGAACAAACAGTTGCCACTCTTCATTGGGAATGGCCCCATCAAATCGCAGCCAGAACGCCAGATAATTGGCCAGGACAATCAAGAGCAGATGGAGCCCGACAACCAGTGGACGGCGATATTTCAGAATCACTTGCATCAATGGTGCCTCCGTAGTTCCGCAGATCTCCGCTCGACAATCCTAACGCTCACTGAAAACGTTACATATAGGACAATCCACATCAGCAACAAGATCAACCGCAATGTCGCGCCGGCTTGCACATACAGTACTGCGCCAACCCCGCAAATCAGCATCAGTCCGTATTCCACCAGCGCAGTCCTTCGATGGCCCCATCCCGCCAGTACGAGACGCTGGTAGTAGTGCTCCCGGTGCGCTTCCCAGACCTTCTCACCCCTCAGCAGGCGCC
>JAHFEW010000134.1 GCA_023248215.1 Nitrospira sp. | reverse complement strand
GGGCTAGCCACAGCGTATACGTTAATCGCGCTGCCGGACAAATCTCCACCATTCCCCGCCATCGAGAGCTCAATGACTTTCTCGCTCAAAAGATCTGCAAGGATCTAGACGTTCCCAAACCGTAATCATTTCTCTGCCTTCCTTCAGCGCGGAGACCGACTGATTTCGTGAACTCTTCTGTCATGGAAACAGGGTTAGGTCTGGCAAGCGAACATTGTTAGGCAGGGTTCCGCCTCATGGTCTGTCCGCTCCAGGGTCGCCACAATCGCTACACCTGCTCAATCGACTCAATTCCAAAGCCGGCGTCTTAATCACTGACTTGTCTCCCCCTTCCCCCACGCTCACAGGCGCTTCCCAAAAGTCCTGCATCCATGTATCCTCGGCCGACACTTCATCCAAACGTACTAGGACTATCTCCCTCAGCACATGCGTCGAGCAGTAACCATCCTCCACTACCGGACCTGTCGAGGTAAACCGTCATGCCGTATGTGCTGACCGCCCATGCGGCCGATGCCCTTGGGAAACGCAAGATCCGACGCGAATGGCTGGAGCATGTGTTGTCTGCACCCAGTCGCAGGGTTCCCGATTCCCTTGATCCCGCACTCGAACACCGGCTTGCAATCATTCCTGAGCATGACAACCGGGTCCTACGTGTGATAGTGAGTACTCGAGTCGATCCCGTGCGCGTGATCACTGCGTATTTCGATCGAACCATGCGAGGCCAGCTATGAAACTTAAAGTCGATCACGAAGCCGATGCTCTCTACTTAACGTTGGATGACGCGGATGCCGTCGAGTCCAAGGAGGTGTCGCCAGGCATCATCGTGGACTACAACGGGGATGGCAAGGTCGTCGGCATCGAGATGCTGTCTCTCTCAAAACGAGCGCCAAAGCTGGATACGGGCAAGCTGGAGTTCGAGACCGTGCAGGCTACCGCGCCACGGTGACCGCCTTGGCCAAAAAGGTAAAGGTCTGGTTTCATCCCGAGGCGGACTACCTCAAGGTCCAGTTCCGTGAGGCGCCGGGGTTCATGCGAGCGACGGCCCATGACGCCCTCATGGAACGAGTCGATGGACAGGGGCACGTGCTGGGGTTCAGCGTGCTCGGCGTTAGTCGGTTTCGCAAAGACCATCCCTTGGACGCCGAGCTCGTCGCTGAGGAGTAACTTCGGCAGAGACGCGTGACGTAGGTCATCCCTCGCCCGAAGGAAGCTCGCGATGTGGGATACCGTTCGTCCAATCCACTGAAACAAGTCCAATCAGATCCACCCCACCAATCCTCGCGACCAAATCAATTCAAGAACCCTCTCCCCGCAACGAATCTAATCCCGAGCCCCCTCTTCACTCCCTGAATCCCTCTCGGTGCCCCCACTTTCCATTCTCTTTCCCCTGTACTCTCAAGTCCCGATGCAAATGCGACCAAGGATCGAGTACAGTGTGCCATCCTATTTATATGACTGCTGGCTTGGAGGACCTATGGTGAGATCGAGACGACCCGAGCTGGAAAAAGATAATCCGCTGGCCCCGCAGCCCTATGTCGGACCAAGGAGGAGGCAGGCTCGGTCTCGTGCTGCTTCCTCCTCGCGCGCTGCTGCGCGAGGGGAGATTGCAGGTACGCTACAGACCTTGATGGAGGCGGCAGAACGCTTCGTGAATGCCGTGCCGCGATCGAAGAAGACGAACGCGGCACGGAACGACCTGCTGGATGCGATCACACAGGCGCAATGGCTTTTATCGGTCGAGCACATTCCCGCGAAACGCCCGGCGCGAAGGTCGAAGAAACGTGACCCTGATACCACGCCTTCAACAGCAACTTCGCGTCGCCGCCTCGGTTGATGCGGATGTATTCGTTCACTAAATCGCGTTGTTCACGATTCATGAACGTGCTAGTGCGATGCTAAATGCACAGGGGCCGTGAGTCTTTCCTCGCCGTCCGGCTCACCGCTTCCTGTCAGAGGAAACCGCATGTTCTATATTGGGGGATCAAACTCGCTGGGTTCAGGAGATCTAGACCGACCCCTTTCCCTCCGTTGCGCCTCGGCTGGACAGGCCATTGTTCTTTCCGGAAGCCTGCCTGTCGGCCTGCACCTGATCCATGAAGGCTGCAAAGTGGGCCGACAATCCATCGGCGCCGTACAGGTGCTCGAGATCTTTGAGGAGGCTGCCCAGGGTAGTCACAAGCTGTTCTTGTTCCCGTTTGACCTGGCCCCGTAATCGGTAGACCTCGATGGCTCGATGGACGGCGAGCAGTAACGTGCCTTCGCCGACCGGTTTCACCAGGACGTCATAGGCCCCCGCCTCCATCGCCTGCCCGATGAAATCCTCATCGTTTTTTTCGATCAGCAGCAGGACCGGCGTCTGCGGATGGAGCTTTCGCACCGCCCGTACGAAGGCCACGCCTTCGATGCCTGGTTGTTGTCCGTCACAGAGAATGGCGTCATACCCATGAGCCCGGATACGCTCGAGCGAGGCCAACGCGGATTCTGCCGTCTCGATCTGTACGTCAGGCAGCCTGAGGCGCAACGTCGAGGCCATGGTGCTGAGGAGAATCGCATCGTCGTCGATGATGAGCACAGGGGAGATTGGCATAGTCATGCTCCAGTAGAACGATCCTGAACGAGATATCTCTCGCAGGCCTTATAGCCATTTTGTGCCGGATGGGCAAACGGGTCGCACCGTCCCCCCTCGATAGCGATATCGCCGACGGTGCCTGCCTCATTGAGCCCACCGGTTCGTTTCATTGTATGATACCTTGCTCGGAGCGTGCCGCGGCAAAAAGTTTGAGTGCCCTCACAGATCTATGGAGACTGGCTACGTATGAGAATCTGGCCTGGGCGTCCCTACCCCCTCGGCGCCACGTGGGATGGCGAAGGGGTGAACTTCGTCCTCTTTTCTGAAAATGCCACGGCGGTGGAGCTCTGCCTGTTCGACGGCCCTGACGCCGCTGAAGAAGCGCACCGGATCAGGATCGAGGAATGCACCGATCATGTCTGGCATGTGTACCTGCCGGAGGTTCGGCCCGGGCAGCATTATGGCTACCGCATCCATGGTCCCTATGAGCCGGAAGTCGGGCATCGTTTCAATCCGGCCAAGCTCCTGTTGGATCCCTATGCGAAGGCGATTGCCGGCACGATGGATTGGTCCGAGGCGCTGTACGGATACCAGATGGGCGACCCTCAGGCTGATCTCTCACGCAACGACGATGATAATGCCCGGCATATGCCGAAATGCGTGGTGATCGACCAAGCGTTCACCTGGGGCGGAGACCAGTTGTTGCGGACGCCGTGGGATCGGACGGTGATCTACGAACTCCATGTGCGCGGGTTTACGGCCAGGCATCCGGACATTCCCGAGAACCTGCGCGGCACCTATGCCGGACTGGCGACGCCTGCCGTGATCGAGCATCTGCAGAACTTGGGTGTCACGGCCGTCGAGTTGCTGCCGGTCCATCATTTCATCCGCGACAAACACCTGGTCGACCGCGGTCTCACGAACTACTGGGGTTATAACTCCATCGGCTTTTTCGCGCCGGACAGTCAATATGCGACCACCTCGGTGCGAGCACAGCAGGTGTGGGAGTTCAAGACGATGGTGAAGGCGTTCCACAGTGCCGGCATCGAAGTCATTCTCGACGTGGTCTACAACCACACGGGAGAAGGAAGTCACCTGGGCCCGACGTTGTCGTTTCGCGGCATCGACAACGCGTCCTACTACCGGCTGATGCCCGACCAGCCACGTTATTACCTGGATTACACCGGTTGCGGCAATACGCTGAACGTGCGCCACCCCCGGGTCCTTCAACTGATCATGGACAGCCTGCGGTACTGGGTGCTGGAGATGCATGTGGATGGCTTTCGATTCGACCTGGCCTCCACGCTGGCCAGAGAACTGCATGACGTGGACCGGCTCAGCGCGTTCTTCGACATCATCCATCAAGACCCGGTGCTCTCGCAGGTGAAACTGATCGCCGAGCCATGGGATTTAGGCGAAGGTGGGTACCAGGTCGGCAACTTTCCTGCCGGCTGGGCCGAATGGAACGGGCGCTATCGCGACGCGATCCGGCGCTACTGGAAAGGCGACGGCGGCCAGGTGGCGGAGCTGGCCTATCGCCTGTCCGGGAGCAACGACCTCTATGAAGGCAGTGGCCGCCGGCCCCATGCAAGCATCAATTTCGTGACGGCGCATGATGGGTTCACCCTGCACGACCTGGTCTCCTACGACCAGAAGCACAACGAAGCCAACGGGGAAGACAATCGTGACGGCACCGACGACAATCTCAGTTGGAATTGCGGGGTGGAAGGACCGACGACGAAGCCGTCGGTCGTGGCGCTCCGGGAGCGGCAGCAACGCAACATGCTGGCCACCCTGCTCTTGTCACAAGGCGTGCCGATGCTCTGCGGCGGCGATGAGATGGGCCGGACGCAGCATGGCAACAACAACGCCTATTGCCAGGACAGTGAGATTAGCTGGGTCGACTGGAAACTGAGCAAACATCAGCAGGCGCTCGTGGCCTTTACGAAAAGCCTGATCCTGTTGCGCCAGCAACATCCCGTGTTCCGACGCCGCCGCTTCTTTCAAGGCCGCCGCATCCGTGGCGCAGAGGTCAAGGACATCTCCTGGCTTCGTCCGGATGGCAAGGAGATGACGGATGAAGACTGGGCCAAGGGTTATGTCCGCTGTCTTGGCGTCAGGCTGGCCGGCCATGCCATCGAGGAAAAGGACTCGAAGGGAAGAGCCGTCCTGGACGAGACGTTCCTGATGCTCCTCAATGCCCACCACGAGCCAAGGCCCTTCACGCTACCCGCGCACAAGCCCGGCGTGCGGTGGCAACCGGTGCTGGACACGGCCGTCTCCCAAGGTCACGAAAAGACCGTGATCCTCTTGAAGGGCGGGCTGCAGTACGACCTCGACGCCCGCTCGCTCGCCCTGCTCCGCCTGCATGAAAAACCCTGATTAGACATCCGCCGTGCGGTTTCACCGTCGGATCATGAGGGCCATCTTGTCGCTTGCTTGCGGTGTAGCGTTTCTTGGGAGAAAAAGCGGCAGATTCCATTGTTCGCGCCTGGAATGAGAAGCGTGGGAGTTAGGTCGTAGGGCGAGGTTGCGAGAGGGGTCAAAAAACGGGGGCAGCGACCATCTCGACTATCAAGATCGTCGCTGCCCCCCAATCACCGGCTCGTCTCCCGCAGCTGACTACGCGACCTGCTGAATCGCGGAGAGCAACCACTTCCCATGCTGGTATCGCATGAAGGTCCAGACTTCGCTCGATTCGGTCGGCTTTTCTTCGCTCCCCTCAATGAGATAACCCGGTTCCCCGCGCTGCTTCGTCAAGGAGACGGTGTAGTCACGGGCACTCCAGTGCAGGTTGACCGTCGCATACTGCGCCGTATTTTCGACCCAGGCTTCCCGAACCTCTGCCCGCAGGAGCGTGACATCTTCCACATGATTGGCAATGTCTTGACTGGTCTGTTCGGCCAAGCCGGTGCTGAAGTACTCCAGCATTTCTGGCGTGACGAGTCGTCGCAAACAGGACAGGTCTTGTTTGCCCCATGCCGTTTGAATGTCGATCAGCGATTGCTGAAAGGCGGCCTTATCCGCGGAGGTGATCTCGCTGTCGACCGTGGCGGTCCGGAGGGTCGGAGCGGACGATTCCGCCAGGAGTGACCCGCTCACGGCGGTGCTGCGGCTGATGCCGGAAAAATCGGGGGCGGGGGTTCGCCGACCCTTCAGATAATAATAAAGCGCTCCGGCTCCCATGACCATGAGGAGGAGAAGCATCCAATTGGAACCGGACGCTCCGGCGGTCTGGGCGTTCTCGCCGACCTGCTCACCGGCTTCGTTGGTCCGCGCGCTGCTGTCGGTTGCCCCGAAGATCATATGGCCGAGCCATGACCCGGCGATGCCGCCGGCGATTCCGGCCAACAGTGGATTGCGTTGCAAAAACGAGGGCTGCGCGGCAGGCGCCGGCTGGGCCATGGGCGCTGGACTGCTGGACGCAGAGGGCGGCGGGGTCGCTGACGGCCTTGCTGTCGCTGACTGTTCAATCGGCTTGGCCCCGTTTTCCTGGTAGGTGCGTGATCCACGGCTGCCCATGCTGCCTGAGGAGCCACTGCTCCGTGAACCGCTGGAATAGCCTCCGCCCGATCCGCCTCGCGCCTTCGCAAAGGAGACGGTCGGCACCCCGATCAGAGATAATGCGATACATGCGGCCATAAATTTAGTTGTATTCAAGACAGATTTCCTTTCTCTCGAGTTCGCAGATCAATCACACTTGTCTCACCATCCTAGCAGCAATGGCAGAAGAAAACCTAAGATTCGGCAAGGAGCAGAGGGCCGCGCCTCCCCGGCACTTCAATCGTCTGGTAGTGACTGGCCGGGTGTTTCCCTGTAAGATAGCTGCATGAAACGGAGTGCCTCGGTGCTCAGCCTCAGTGGTTCGCGGCGTCCGAGCAAACTTGGCGATCGGCTCGCGAAGCACAAGATTGATGAAGCCCGGAGACTCACCCCTGAACAGCGGCTTCTCGTCGCGCTCGACCTGTCCGATGCCGCCGCCGCTCTCCATCGCGCGTGTTCCAAGAAGCGTTAGCCACCATTCTCTCGCGTCTTGAATCAGCCCGGGCCCACGGGCTGTTGCGAGCCTATGCGTTGATCGGCGGCTTCGCCGTGTCGGCGTGGGGCATGCCTCGCGCAACACAGGATATCGATTTCGCCGTTGCCATGGGGTCTTCAGATCCGGAGGCTCTTGCCACATTCCTTGGTGGTCGGTATGAAGCCGGTGGACCGGATGATCCCCTGCGAGGGGTCGTACATGCGTCCATCGAAGTCGAGTCCGAAGCTATCGCGCTCCAATTGATCTTTCTTTCCTCACCCCTCACAGAAGTCACCTTCCGACACATTCACATCCTAGCGGTCATGGACCGCGCTGTCCCCGTGGTGTCCTGGCAAGTGTTGGTGCTTCTCAAACTGTATGCCGGGGGTCCTCAAGATCTGCTCGATGCCCAACAGATTCTCAAGGTGCGGCACCCACAGCCAGACGATCTGCGCCAGATCGCAGAGACGGCAGAGTCGATGGGAATCCTGGAAGAGTGGACTGCGCTTCTAAGCCGACATCCACAAGAAGACTAATTCTCTACCGTGCATAGCCCGGCTCGTTCCCGGGCTTCCACTTGATGCTGCAACCGATGCTGGCCTTTTGGTTGCCCGCGACCGGCTTAGCGGCGAGCACCGCATCGATTGCGGCGCGCAGATCCCGACCAGTCACTGACTTGTTGCTGCCGGGGCGACTGTCGTCGAGCTGCCCGCGATAGACCAGCCGCCTCTTTCCATCGAACAGGTAAAAGTCCGGCGTGCAGGCAGCCCGATAGGCCTTCGCGACGTCCTGGGTTTCGTCACAACAGAAGGGAAAGGTGAAGCCGAGACGCTCGGCCATCTCCTTCAGGCGAGGCGGCGCGTCATCCGGGTAGCCCACCGGATCGTTGCTGCTGATGCCGATCATACCCAGTCCTGTGTCCTTGTAGTCTCGTCCGAGCCTGGCGATCTCCTGCTCGACGTGCACCACGTAAGGGCAATGGCGGCAGATGAACATGACCAGCAAGGCAGCCTTGCCGCTGAACGAGTCGAGTGAGGAGACCTGGCCGCTCACCACATCGTGCAACGCAAACGGAGGAGCCACAGTTCCGATCGGGAGCATCACCGAGGCCACGGCCATAACCACCTCATCGAATCATTCATAAGAGGTTAGTGGACCATCACACCAACATTGGTTTTCACTCTACAAGCATCGTGTGCGCGACTCAAGAGCCAGCCCAGGAGGACTCGGACCCTGTCGTGGCACCCAACATGGAGCACGAGCCCCAAGGTAATTCAATGCTGCCTACCGCGGGCAAAATAGGATTTGAATCCGCTTGAGGCTGCAGTATACTTTCCCATGCCCTTCAATCTTCCTCTCAAAGACATGACTCTCCATGAAAAGCTCTCTGCGATGGAGGCGTTA
>JAHFEW010000133.1 GCA_023248215.1 Nitrospira sp. | reverse complement strand
CGCATCGCGCATGTGCCGGGCGAACCCGTCGATGAAATCATACTGGCTACGGTGCGCCTCATCCGCGATCACGACGATGTTACGCCGGTCCGAGAGAATGGGGTGGCGGCCTGCCTGCCGCCTGTCTGCGGGCCGCGCACAGGCAGGCGCTCCGCTTGGCGCAGGCAGGTCGCCCTTATCCTCGGGGAAGAACTTCTGGATCGTGGTAAAGACCACGCCGCCAGAACCAACCTTCAGCTTCTCGCGGAGGTCAGTGCGATCCGCCGCCTGCACCGGTGGCTGGCGTAGCAGATCATGACAACGGGCGAAGGTGCCGAAGAGCTGATCGTCGAGGTCGTTGCGGTCGGTGAGCACCACGATAGTTGGATTCTCCATCGCCGGATGCAGGATCACGCGGCCTGCGTAGAAGGCCATCGTCAAGCTCTTGCCCGAGCCTTGCGTATGCCACACCACACCAACCCGCCGGTCGCCCGGTTCACCACCTGGCTGGTGCCCCGCCTCGTAGCGGCCCCAAGGGTCCGCCGCCCGATGCTGCGCCACGCGGCGGGATGCTCGCAAGGTTTCCTCGACAGCGACATTCACCGCATGGAACTGGTGGTAGCCCGCCATCTTCTTGGTGAGGCGTCCGCCTGCCTGTCCAGCAGACAGGCCACCCTCATCTTCGAATACGATGAAATGCCGTACGAGGTCGAGGAACCGTCGCTTGTCGAACACCCCTTCAAGAATGACTTGTAGCTCCGCCAGCTTCGCCGCGGCATCTTCCCGCCCCGTAATCGTGCGCCAGGGCTTGAACCATTCCCGCCCCGCGCCGAGAGTACCGATGCGCGCCTGCACCCCGTCAGAGACGATCAGCGCCGCATTAGTCGCGAAGAGCGAGGGAATCTGCGCTTGATAGGTTTGGAGTTGCTGATAGGCGCTCCAGATCGTGGCGTTCTCGTCAGCAGGGTTCTTGAGTTCGATGACCGCGAGCGGCAGCCCATTCACAAACAACACCACGTCCGGGCGGCGCATGTGTTGACCCTCGGCAACGGTAAACTGGTTCACAGCCAGCCAGTCGTTGTTGTCGGGTGTATCGAAGTCGAGCACCTGCGCCTGTGTGCCTGCAATCGATCCATCCGGTCGCCGGTACTCGACCGTGACACCGTCCACGAGCATCCGATGAACAGCTCGATTACGCTCGATCAGCGAAGGTGCATCGGTCCACGTTAGTTTGCGAAATGCGTCTTCTAATGCATCGGAGGGCAGGTCAGGGTTGAGGCGCACGAGGGCTTGCCGAAAGCGCCGCTCCAGCACTACGTCGCGGTAGTTCGGGTCGCTGCGCTCGGCTGACGGTTCGCCTACTGCGATCTCGGGGCCGTGGACTACAGCGTAGCCCAGGCTCTCCAGCCAGGCGAGGGCGGCGTCTTCGACGACGGATTCGGTAAATACGCTCACCATCCCACCACGTTGAGATTCATCTATTCACGCAAGCGTAGCGCGTATACTCGTCAGCACACCGACAGTTATCAGGGTATGGTGTCAAACCTGACGTAGAACTCTTTGGCGCCAGTGGTGATTTGAAATGCTGGCTCTAGCACCTTTGGGACGGGGACGTACACCCGTTCCTTTGTCATGATGGTAGTTGTGGGAATCATGGCGCCGCCCATCATTTCGGTCGACAACGGTTCCTTCAATTCAATGTCGTAGTAGAGGCTCAGGCCGCCGGTTGCGTCCGTGAAAATATAGATGACACGGTGCATCCCCCAGATCAACTTCGTGGTGTGTGGCCATCGCAGAAACTCTCCCTCCGTCCGCATCAGGCGATCAGATAATGCAAGAAACATCCGGAATCTGTTTAGCTTTGGATGCTCCTCGCCGACGGTTAACACCTTCATCTCGCTGGTCAGCTCTGGTCGCAAGATCGGCGGCGCGGGCTCCATCTCACTGTGTGCAGGAGTTTCTCCGGCAGCCTCAATAATTTCAGGCATTTCCTGCTCGACACTTCCCACCTGATCTCTGCTCACTTGCTGGCGTTGGGTTGAAACGCGGCTCCCCGACGATCTCAATACCTGCGCAATGTCGGTCTTTCCTGCCAGGTAATCAGCCAGTAGCAATTCCACTTTCCCGAAATCGGATTCTTCATATCGAAAGAGTTCCTTGTTTTCCTTGAGTCGGCGATACAAGGCGTCGCGGCCTTGTCTGGTAGACGAAGGAACGTGATCTCGGATGTGCGGATAAAGATGCTCTCTCACGAAGTCCTTTACAAAGCCATCAAACACATCACGTGCTGTCTTGTAACACTCGACCACCATACGAACGGCGGGCATATCTTTGGCGATAGAGATATGAGGCACGCCGCCGACCATCTCGACATGAAATGAGACTCCATGGCTAATCACCGCAAATGCTGCATCAATGTTAGGCATGAGATAGTCGTCAAGCAGAACACCACGCAGCCTCACTAAAAACATCGCCTCCTCGATGCACAACTCCATTCCAGGGATACGATCCACGATTGTTTTCTCAGGAACCTCGGGGATGTGTAGTATTTGCTGGAGAAACCGAGACTGCAAGGTCCGCCGAGGATTCGTCTGACTCACCTGCAACAGGTTAGCCTGCTCGCTTGCAAAACGTTGGAGAGTGGTCTGGTCTCGTCCTGAGTAGAAATGCATGGCTTTTGAGGATTCGTAATCTGGCACCTTCCCCAAAGGAACATCGTACCGCTTGGGAAGTACAGTGATAGTCACATTCTTGGCCAGATGGGTAAGTCCATGCGACATAATGTATTGCTGGAACAGCTGGTTCTGATCCGCGACCGGAGTTTCCGCAAGATCTTTGGAGACTTCCGATTCAATCAGCGCAACGATGTTGGCGACGTGCTGAATGCTCTCTCGGCTGAGCGCTTCGCGTCCAGCTGTGGGGTGGAGGATACTAAGATTGACGAATCCACCAAAGTTATAAACGCTGGACACAGGTATGGGCGCGAGCCCAAAGAGATTACGAAACCCCAAGGTCTGCCCGCCTTCTTGAACGAAAAAGACTTCGCCTGCCAGCGGGCTGCCGCCAAAAGATATATTGGTAACGCGGGCGAGAACACGGCCTTGTGGATTAGTGGATGTCTGGATTGTTCCCGCAAAATCGCCGTGGGCTACCGCACGGGATGAATGCACCTTGAAGCCTGAGGCTTTGCCTGTCAATGCATTCTCAAAATCCTCCTGACTGATGAGTATGTCGTTGACGAAAACTGGAACGGCAAGAAAGCGGACGTACTGCTTGAGATATTCGCACACTGAAGCCTGATCCACTCGAAAAGACGAATCAAGCTCTGCTGTAATGGTTGTGCCAGGCCTGCGATTATCCGACAGACGTTCTAGGTCGATGCAGTCTTGCGCGATTCGGAGGTCCTCGCGTCTGGCCGAACTGATGAGGGTCACATCGGAATCGATATGCTGGGTCTCCACTCGCAATGACGTGCAAACTCCGAAATTCGCCATCGCGCCGATACCAAAGGTTCCAATCACACCAGAACGCTGCGCGAGTTCTGACTTCTTGCCACTTGACCCTGCCTTCCAAAAATTGTTTTTCAGCACCTCTTCCGTCATCCCAATCCCGTCGTCCTGAACAACGATACGGTCTGGCTGGACAGTAATCTTGATTGTATGGTCAGTGACTGGTGAAGCTTGCGCCGTGGACCGCATCAGGATCGCATCGTAAGCGTTCTGTACGTTCTCGCGAAGAAAGGCTTTTGGTGAATCGTAAATCTCCGATGCGAGAATTTGCAGAATCCTGCTCGTGTCAACGTCGAAGGCTATCCGTTCTTTGATCTTTTCGCTCATTTGCTAAGCCTCCGCGCATATTTGTCCCTCAGCTCGATGACTGAAGGATCAGACGAATTTGCAATTATCGGCTCGGAGAGAAGCTGCCGAAGGCGATCATGCTTGCCATCTCTCCAGAGTGCATCAAGGAGGCAGATTGCTTCCGTAACGCTTGTCGGGGGGGAGAAATGGCTAATGATGCCGCCCATGTTGCCTGATTCAGCTAAGCAATCAAGGAGCAAGCGCTTTGCGAGTTCGTCAGACTTAGCTATACCGGCCAACATTTCCGCAGCTTCCCTGTACTCACCCTTTCGGTAAAGCTTCTGCGCCTCAATGAGTGTGGTTGTTCGAGCGTCCGTACGGACCAATGGTTCGGGCGGTGGATCGAACTCAAAATTAACATGGCTGCCGCTATTCGGCGGAAGTGGCCGGCGACCCCAAATGGGAAGTTGCAGATTATCATTTTGCATCTCCCGAAGGTGAAGCAATCCCGTTCGCTGTTCGGTATCGAGTTCCACAACGTTATAGGCCCGGCCGAACCGGTAGGACGCGCCTCCGCAGAGTGTTCCAGCGCTGATGATTGTTATGCGTCGGTTACCTTGATGGCGGAACCGGGTATCAAGAAACTGTGGTCTGTGCTGATGGCCATGAAATCCTATGCTAAAGCCGCGATCTATAAGATTCTGAAGAATGTCCGGGTCCATATAGTCAGAATGAAGTGGCAGCCCCTCCGTGTTGTGATGCCAGACGGCAATGCGCAGTCTGCTCTGATACTGAGGTTCCCGCAGCTTAATGCTCGCGTCACTGATGCAGTCAGGGTGGATATCCCCCTGCTTGTTCAGAATGTCGTTGTTATAGCAACTACAAAAGGCGGCAATGGTCAGATTAAATTTTGGGAAATCAAAGATGTTGAACTGGCTTGCAGGCTCGAGGGAGTACATTCGAGCACCATCATAGAAGGCCTTGTAAAACTCGGAAAAGGCCGCGAGACGTTGAGCGTAGAGGTCCGCGTTGTTGATCTTATAGAGTTCGAAATCAGACCAGGACCAGCGAAGAGTCGAGTCACGCGAGAAAAGCTGCTGGACGAGTTCCTTCTTGCGGTCAGGAGCGATGTCCATTCGCTGAAGGCTCTTGAAGAAATGATATGCGCTTATGTCGTGATTGCCCGGTACAACCACAACGCGCTGCTTGTCTCCATTAAGCAAGCACCCGGTCAGACGGTTCAGAAAGTCCAGGGCCTCGGCATATTGTTCTCTCAGCCGTTTCTCAGCGTCGGGAGCGTCCGACCGGGCACCTTGAATGATATCACCACTCACCACAATGAGATCTGGGGATCGTACCTTCGGCGTTTCTTCTATGGTATACCTGAGCCAGTCACGCTCCAATGAGTCGAAAAGAGGTTTATTGCGAAGCGGGTTCTCTGGATCACGATGAAGATCGGAAATGTGCAATATGCTGAGTTTCATCGAAGACTCCTCTCGAAGTCCCCGACGTTGTGCTCAGCGGTCCTCACCCGTAGTTCGCCGGAGATGAGCTTAGTCAGCAGCGTGTCACAGAGGGCAGCGTCTTCGACGATGGATTCGGTAAAGGCCCCAGTCATCGGTATGCCTCGGCATTCTCGTTGCAATGCTTGCGTACTTCTGTGAGCCAGTTGTCGTACCAGTACCACGTCTTGGCAACCTGAACGCCGTATCCCTTTGAGGTGTTCCTGGTGTCCAGGCTCTTCCAAAGGTCAGTGTGGTGGTTCATCCCAAATCTCGGAAACCCATCAGCCTTCAGCTTGGACACGATCTGTGACGGGAGCCACTTGGGACGTTCGGTCTCATGAATCACTGCATACGCGGCATTGGCCGTTTTGGCGATTTCGGAATCGGCCTTGACGAACGTGATGACCTGATCTGCTTGATTCGGATGATTCGCGGTTTTAGGCACGAAAATTACGCGATACGCGAATTTTGGGCTCGCGTATTCATCGGGCAAGAGCGTACTGTCGAACCCTTTAACGTATCTCTTGATATGCTCCGGCAGCCCCGCTTGCTGCTCAAGCGTATCGACTTGCTCCTGGCTTAGAGACGAGAATTGCAGGCTTACAGCGAGATGTTTCGCGATACCGAACTTCTCGCCAAACAATGAAGTGATTGTATTGTGGTAGTTGATGCAGCAGGCCTGAAAGCGAGCACTCAGGAGATCGTCGATACGGGTGGTCATTTGATGTTCGATCTCGTGTCGAAGACCGATCAAGAACTTTAGGTTCTGAACGACCTCACGCCCGAGGGGACACTTTTCATCGTCCAGGCACCGCTGTAGCTCCCAATGCTTGAAAGCACCGTTCTTGGTGCGGTCGTACTTCCTACGGCTCGATCCTTGTGTGAAGTATCGATAGTCTATCTTCTTCTGGCGGTAGTGGGCGTGCAGGAGGTATGTCCAGGCAATGACCATTAGGACGATGTAAGTCTCCGACTTGAACGTAACGTTCGGATTGTTGAACACCTGGACGGCAGCGAGCGCCGCCTCACGAGATTTCTTGAGCAGCTCCTCCTTCACGGAGAACACTCTGCGCACCCTCTTCCTTGCTGTCATGCAGAAGTCCCCACGAATTGCTCGGCGTCCTTCACCCTCAGCTCGCCGGAAATGAGCTTGGGCAGCAGCGTGTCGCGCAGTGCGGAGAGTGTGCGGGATTCGCGGGCGTTCTCGACGATGCGCTCGTAGAGCGGCCGCGCCAGCTGTTCAAACTTTTGCATCACGTAGGCTGATGGGGTAACGACCGGAATTGGCCGGAAGTTCGCCTTACTGATCTCAGGGAAGGTCGAGCCATTCGCGCGGCTGAGAATTTCCTCATGGGCAACGCTCGCCCAGAGAAGCAAGAAGAGGTTGGATGTCCCCGTCTTGGGAACCATCGCAATAAAGCCCTGATTGATTGCAACCGGAACCTCTGCAACGGCCAAATAGCCGATGGGTGCTCTCGATGACAGAAGAACGGTCCCTTTTGGCAGCATTCCCGAACCAACCTGAGCCAAGCCCGCATTGGTGATTCGCCGTTCGGTATCGAGTAGGACGGGAACTGATAGGCCTGACAGATCCTTAGGGGTGGCCCATGCGTGCCTCCCGCCATCCCAATACGCCGCCTCCTTGGTACTTGGAGTAGTGCCGCCCACCACGTCTGCGAGGTCGCCGACGGATTTCACCTCCCACCCCTTCGGAATCTCCCCCAGCTCCGAGTCCTCGAAGAAGTCCGGGAAGAGGTCGGCGAAGTGTTTGGGCAGGCCGCCTGCCTGCCGCGCCGCGTCGCTTTGCGGCGCAGGCAGGGGGTCTTGGCCTTTGGCCTTAGCGCGGACGGGGTCAAAGTCCACAAACCACGACTTGAAGAGTGCCCGCGCCATCGCCTCCAGCGTCTCGTTCATCCGCCGGTTCAGCTCGATCTTGTCGTCGAGTGTGCCAAGGATGTGGGCGATGGCGCGTTGCTCGGGCAACGGCGGGAGCGGTAGCCGAAAGGACTCGATATGGCCTTTCGTAATCGCACGCCGAGAACCTCCTGCATTGAAGGACTCTATGTACGACTTAACATCTCGGTGCGTCAGGAACGCCAGTACATAGCCAGCATCTGCGCGCTGAGGGTCGATGCGGATGATAGCGACGTGCTGGTTGACACACGCGGGAAGAACGTCCTTCGGGGCCATGCAAGCACGCCCGAATGTGATGCCATCCCCGGTGATGTTAAGAAGGATGTCATCGGGCTGGAGAACAACGCCACGGAGTCCGTCGGCCTGTTCGTCTGAAATGAACGCAAGTCCATCGTGGTCGAAGCGGCGGTCGAAAACGTTCTGACTTCGCACAAGAGCAAAGCGTGCGCGACTCGGCAGATAAGCATCTGCTCCGCCCTTTGGTGTTGCACCCGAGCCGATCTTGATGGCAATCTCGGCGAGCGAAATAACCGGCCAACGAAGGTCGTGCTCGATGGGTGCTTCAGCTCCCATACCCAAGCTCCTTCCCGCCTTCGCACCTGCTTCGGCGGACAGGCAGGTTGGCAGAGATGGCAGCGTCCAGCTCCGCAGCTTCTTCTCGTTGCAGCCCTAATTGGGCAGCGGGTAGTTGCGCAACTGTGCAGTCCGCCGATCGTGCAAGCGGCGCTTGCACCATTCGCTCGAACTGAACGTGCTGGCGCTCAGGCATCGCCAGCCTCCTTAATCTGCGCATCGAGGAAGTGCTGGAGCTGCTCGCGGCTCGGCAGTTCCAACTGGTACTTCGATACAAACAGGCGATTCGGCAAATCGGCCAGCGCGTACTTGACCAGCGAG